>JAGQPC010001154.1 GCA_020426925.1 Planctomycetales bacterium
AAACGGTTTCTACTCGTTCGTCGGGCTAAGGCAAGCGGTCTACGCCGTATACCAAGATCAGCCCAGCGGGTACATCGATGGCATCGACACAGGTGGCTATGTCGAATCGTCGGTCGAAACCGAAATCGTGCAGTTGTCGAATTCGCGTACTGGTGCTTCCCGCGCCGTTGCATGGAACAAGAATGATCCGGGATCCGAGGTCTTCCAGAACGCTCTTGTCGATCCGCCCCTGTACGACGCCATTTCGTTGATCGATTTGTTACCCGGCGAGCGATCTTTGGAAAACAACTTTAGCGAGATCGTTGTCCGCAACACACCAGTGATTCCGGGTCCACCTCCACCAAACCCGACGCAGAACATCTCGCCCGGTTCGATTCCGGATATCGATTCATACCGTGCGAACCGTAGACTAGTCGAATTGAATCCGTACGAAATCAAGTCCGCTGGTCGCATTCGTGGTCGAGCGAACACGTGGCACTTGAGCGTCATTGACGGTGGCACTCCGCGTGGCGAAGGACGAGCAGTCGTCGGAGACGCAAATGCATGGTTCCAGCGTTCTGGAAAAACTCTGTTGACTTCAACCGGGACCGACAGCTACGAGTGGACGTTGATTTTCGACGAAGACGATGTCCGCGTGTTTCGGTTCGGTGCCGGTGAAGGCATTCCAGTCATCGGCGATTGGAACGGAGACGGCGTGGACGACTTTGGCGTTTATGCTCGAGGGCACTGGCTCATCGACGTGAATGGAAATCGACGATGGGACAATAATGACCTGTGGGCGAAACTCGGGTACAAGACCGATCAGCCGGTCACCGGTGATTGGGATGCAGACGGGAAAGACGACATCGGCATTTTTGGTCCAGCTTGGCCGGGTGATCCAATTGCCGTTTATCTGGAGCCCGGATTACCTGACCGCGAAAACGCTCCGACGGGCGAAACCAAGAATGTTCCGCCAGCTCCCGAAGATACCAGCCAAGTCGACAGGACAATGCAGCTGACGGCTGACGGAGTCGCCCGCTCCGATGTTATCGATCACGTCTTCCATTTTGGAGGAATTGGCGATCAAGCAGTCACGGGCGATTGGAACGGCGACGGAGTCGCGTCGATCGGCGTGTTCCGCGACGGCAATTGGATCCTAGACAAAAACGGAGATGGCCGTTTCACTCGAATCGATATGAGCGCACAGTTTGGGCGTCGAGGCGACATTCCGATCGTTGGCGATTTTGACGGAGACGGGATCGATGATATCGGGATCTTCCGCGACGGAAAGTTCTATCTGGATGCGAACGGAAATCACAAGCTTGACCCGATCGAATTAGCCACGCCACTTGAAACGACGAAAGACGGATTTCCGATTGTTGGCGATTGGGATGGCGATGGTCGTGACAATGTTGGTGTGGTGCGGTCCAAAGAAATGCGGTTCGTCGAAGTTGAGTCGCGCGTTCCGTGACGGGGCAACGCGCGTCTTGAGTAAACCGCAAGCTGGAAGCTTACGCCACCGGCACAACCGAGCGACTGAGATCACTCAACCGGTGCCAGCCGCACGTAGTCCAGTCCGAACATGAATGCTGTAGCCTTTTCGTGCTTGCCGACCATCTTCGCGGACAACTTGTGATTTCCTTGCGATAGTTCGACAGGTCCGAGCCGCAGGACTCCAGTGTTGTCTACGCGACCAGAAACGAAGCAGTCGATCGGGCCGCCAATCGGCTTGTCGTCAATCGACAGTTCGACGATGCCATAGTCGATCGCTCTTGTGAGCACGACTTCGACAGCATACGTTCCGCTATCCGCTGCCGAGATTTCCAAGTCGAGCTGTGAGCCTTGTTTTTGGCCGGTCCACCAGAGTTGGTCATTGCCGCTCCAACGATCTGCCTTGAAACTACCCATAGCTTGAGATCGAGCGTCGCCATCTGTCTTGCCTACAATCTTCATCGATTCAGCTTCGATGGCACCGGCGACTTTTCCAGTAGACGCGTCAATCGGTAGTGCTACTCGAGGCAACGGCACTTGCGACGGACTGGCCAGGTATGCGATCAAGTCGCGGACTTCGTGATCACTCAACGCATCCAATTGGCCTTCAGGCATGAGTGAAAGCGGTGACAAATCGCGTTCTTCAACGTCCGATTTTGCAATCAGCAAAACATCATTGACCGTGCGAATAGTAACAGCGCTATCGGTCTCTTTTTCAATCAAGCCCGTGATCAACCGACCATCGTTCAAAGTCAACGTAGTCATCTTGTAGTCGTTGCTAACGACAGAACTTGGATCGATGGCGTTTTCCAAAATGTAATCCAGATTCGCTCGATTTGAACCTGTGATGTCCGGTCCGATGCTTTCGCCGTGGCCAAACAGGCGGTGACATGACGCACATGTTTTGTTGAAGACAACGCGACCATGCGACAAATCGGCGTCCTTCAAATGTTCGGCGGCCAGTTTTGTCTTGTAGGTCTCGATCTTCTGTTTCTTGTCGGCCGAAGTCTCGCGGATTGCGCCCCAGACTTGCTGAATTCGCTCAACGATTCTAGCGTTGTCGAAACTGCGGAGTTGCCGCACGTGGTAGGCATGAATGTCGCTGCGAGCTACGACTTTCTTCTCGACCGCGTCGAGCAAAGCCATCGCGTAGGCCGGACGCGAAGTCAAAGTGCTGATCGCGTCTCGACGCTCCGAGTCATTGAACTGCGCGTAGCGTCGCAACAATTCTGCTGGCGTGTTCTTGGCGGAGTATCCGGCCAGAGCACGTATTGCCTTGCCGCGTAACTTAGCTTCGTCCAACGCGGCAATAAATGCCGACGCCGCTTCTTCATCTCGGCCGCGCAGCAACACTTCGATCGCTTGATTTCGCGCAGCAACAGATTCGGCCGAATCGGCCAGCACGCGTCGCATCCGAGGCAACAGGCGTTTGTCGCCAAGAACGATCGCGATTTGGTCTGCTTTGTCTCTGAGCGCACGGTTGTCAGATTCGAGCAGATGTGTGTAAGCATCGTTCCAGGCCACCGGCATCGGAATGTCGACACGCCCAGCGAAAGCTTGAAGAATCTCGTCGACAATCAGTCCTTTTCGATCGGCGGATGCTTTTGGCAACGAGGCCACCAAGGTGTTCAGCAACGTGGGTTCTGCTGCAGTTCGACGCGCAATGTATCGCGTTACGACCGGAATCTTCGAACGCTCTGCAAGTTGCATTGCACGCGCTGCATTCGCTGGAACGAGCGGCTCTACTCCATACCAAATCATTAAAGGCAAATTGTGGTCATCGGCATCATCGCCGTGTTGAAGGAGCGCATCGGCGACCAACCACCGTTGAGCCAAAGGCAATCGCTGCAATGCAGACGCAATGTACAATCGCACGATGCTGGAATCATCGTTTGTCGCCATGTCGACAAGTTTTTCGAGTGCGCGTTCGGGTATTTCTTTCGGCTCCTCTTTGGGCAACGTCGTCGGCACGGCCAATTGGATCGCCCAAGCGCGAAGATATT
>JAGQPC010001155.1 GCA_020426925.1 Planctomycetales bacterium
AGAATGTTGACGCGAACAAACAGCCGTCCGAAGTCATTCGCCAAACGAGCCACCGCGACATTTACGACCGACAAATTGAAATGTGTGGCGTGTCGATCGTCGAAGTGGATTCGCCGGAAGACATTGCCGACCGCGTAAACGAACGAACCGTCTTGATGATGGCTTACAACGTTTATGCCCCGGAAAGTTCAATACGTCATGCTCAATGGCTGGAAATCGCAGCTCAGCATGGGATTCCAACGTTGCTCGATGCCGCGGCTGACGTCCCGCCAGTCGCCAATCTTTGGCAGTTTTGCAACATGGGATACGACTTGGTTGTCTTTAGCGGCGGCAAGGCGATCCGAGGGCCCCAAAGCTCAGGGCTCCTTCTAGGAAAACGAGAATTCATCGAAGCAGCGAAACTCAATGCGGTGCCGAATGAGGGCACGGTTGGACGCGTTGCGAAGGTCAGCAAAGAAGACATCGTCGGACTACACAAAGCGTTAGAGCTGTTCGTCGGTGACGGTGAGCACAACGGCGATCGGATCGCCAGTCGTTGCGAACGCCAACTGCGGTTGATCGCGGACAGAATCGCCACTCTCGACGGAGTCGACACGCGATTTATCACGCCTTTAGGAGCAAACCGTTTTCCGCACTTGCTGATCGAATGGAATGAAACCGTGAGAAGCACGCCCCAGGCCGTCGCGAAAATGCTCCGTGATGGAGATCCGTCGATTGCAACCGGGCGAGTTTACGGCACTGGCAGCGAAGGACTCTTGGTTTCTGCCGTAAACCTGCAGCCTAACGAAGAGCACATCGTTGCAGATCGCATTGCAGCAATTCTATCACGCTAAAACGGTTACTCGCTCCGTTTGTTCTTCGCGTCAGCTGGCACAAGCGATTCGTACACAGAGAATCCGGTTGTAGTTAGTCGATCAATCGAGTTTCCTTCACGCGAGCGAATCGTTGCTTCGAACTCAGGCATCGACTCGATCAATCTTAATCCTTCTTTTGCACCGACCAACGCTATTGCAGAAGCCCACGCATCCGCCGAAGTTGCGTCGGGTGCAATCACAGACGATGAAACGAACGTCGTCAGCCCGATGCCTGTTTTCGGATCGACCAGGTGCGAGTACGTTTTCCCGTCGACTTCAACGAACTGGTAAAGATTCCCGGATGTCGCAACCGCTTGATTAGCTAACGACAGAATGACGATTCTATCGTTGCTGCCGTCATAGACTTGTACTTGCCACGCGTCGCGCCCTGGCGGAGCAACTCCTACCGCAACGTCGCCACCTCCGTTCACGAGTGCACGCTCGATGCCGAGTTTCTTCAATTCGCCGAGCGCTTTATTGATCGCGTAGCCCTTCGCGATTCCACCCAAATCGATCTGGGCATTCGCTACAGTAAGCGAAGCCGTGTGTCGCTCGGGGTCAAGTTTAATTGTTTTGTAGCCAACCGATGCAAGTGCGTCGGCGATTCGGTCTGCAGACGGCAACTGTTTGCGGCGCTGTGCACGCCTCCATAGTTTTGACAACTGGCCGATAGTCACGTCAAACGCACCATTCGTTTTTTCGCTAATCTCCTGCGAACGTCGTAAGACGTCGAGCAGATCGTCGCTGATCGGAACTGGCTGCGAGTGTGGAGCACCGGCACAAAACCGATTAAGTTCGCTGTCCGCTTTGTAGTTGCTGAGCTTCGCGTCAAGATCTGCTACAACTTTGAACGCCTCGTCCATCGCTCGACTGCACTTTTCCGCATCGTCGCAGTACGCGATGATTTCGAATTTAGTGCCCATGTGCGGCTCTGCTCTGGAAAACTTGCGCAGTTCTCCAGTTTCCGCTAATACCGCTTGACACCCTACGAATGTCGCAAATAGTCCGATTTTCACGACTATTTCAGCGAGGGGACGCCGTTTGAGATTCGTTGTCGTTAGAGGTATCATGGTGCCAGCCGAAAAGTCACGTAATCCGTCGGTCCTTCCTATATTTTATGCTGGCGATGAACAGTTGTGACCACGGCAGCCCACCAAAGTTACAAGCCCGGAGATCTCTATGAGCGATAAAAAGGAAACCGCCCCCCAAGGGCAATCGTCCCGAAGAAAGTTTATCAAAAATTCGTCACTGCTCGTTGCCGGCGGAGCAGTCGCTGGTCAGCTGTCGTTGGCACGAACGGCTCACGCGTTTGGCAGTGACGAAATCAGAATCGGACTGATCGGATGCGGTGGCCGAGGAACCGGTGCGGCAACGCAAGCGATGAACACCGAAGGCGCAACGAAGCTGATCGCGATGGCCGACGCGTTCGATGATCGATTGCAGCAAAGCCTCCGTGGAATCAAAGGTGAGCACAACGATAAAGTTGACGTACCGCCAGAACGCCGGTTCGTTGGCTTTGATGCGTACAAACATGTTCTTGAGTCCGATGCAGATTTGATCATTTTGGCGACGCCTCCGGGATTCCGCCCGATGCACTTTGAAGCCGCGATCAACGCCGGCAAGCATGTCTTCATGGAAAAGCCAGTTGCTGTTGACGCAGCAGGCGTCAGAAAAGTGTTGAAAGCGACCGCCGAGGCAAAGAAAAAGAACCTCGCGGTCCAAGTGGGTCTGCAACGTCGTCACGAAAGAAAGTACCGCGAAACGATCGCTCGATTGCAAGACGGTGCGATCGGTGACATTAACCTGACACGCGCCTACTGGAACGGTGGCGGAGTTTGGGTTCGACCTCGCCAAAAAGGCCAAACCGAAATGGAATACCAAATGCGAAACTGGTATTATTTCAACTGGCT
>JAGQPC010001156.1 GCA_020426925.1 Planctomycetales bacterium
TTGCAGCACTGGCCGATCAACAAACAGGTGTGCGTCTCGACGGGATCATGCTGTATTCGGGGCACGTCACAGGCAACGTCGACGAGCAAGCGCATAGCTTCAAAGCGAGTGCAGTTGTGACGCGTGAACTCATCGATCGAATGGACCAGAAAGGACTCTGCCGTGACATCATTTCGAGCGGCTCTACTCCGTCTGCTTTTCAGACTCACTTGCTGGAAATCGTTACCGAATTTCGACCCGGGACGTATGTCTACAACGACCTAAACATTGTCCGCGGACGTTACTGCTCGCTTGAAAACTGCGCCGCGAAGATTTATTCAACTGTCGTCAGTAACGCCGTGTCGGGACAAATCGTGCTCGACGCGGGAACGAAAACTTTGACGAGCGACCTTTGCGGCCCCGCTCCAGATAGTGGGTTCGGCCTCATTGTCGAGTACCCAGATGCACGCATCGACAAGCTGACCGAAGAGCACGCTCAAGTCGATATCACCGAATGCAGCGACACACCACGGATCGGCGATGTCGTGACGGTAATTCCAAACCACATTTGCCCGTGCGTGAACTTGCAGAACAACTTCTGGCTAAAGCGTGAAGACAACTTAGAATCTCACGTCGTCGATACACGTGGTTGCGTTGTTTAGGTTTAGGAGGCCGCAGAAAAACACATTAACGCGAAGATCTCCACATCTATCGCGTCGTCGTAATGGATCTTGCTAGAGATCCCGCGAGCCTCGAAAGAAGGAGGTTTGGCAACTTCCCTGTGTCAGAAACCGCGCGTGTGACCGTCAATCAAGTGCCGTCGTTTTTGTGCCTCTATCAGCCGACTACTGCGAGATCATATTTTTCCTTGCGCTTGGGTTTTCGCGATAGATGCGTTCTTGAATGCGATGGTGGTAATCGGAGAGTTCTTTCTGTCCCGTTTTCTCGTAGCACTTCGCCAGCGTTTCGTGGATCGGAGCGTAGTTTGGTAGACCATTCAACGCTTTGGTCAAATCGGTGATCGCTTCGTGATACTTTTCCAGTTTGAAAAAAATCTGCCCGCGAGTCTCCAAAACAAATTCTCGCGACGGATCGATTTCCAACGCTGTGTTCGCAAAGGACATTGCTCTTTTTAAATCAAAAGGCTCGACCGTCGCCCAAAGCCACGCCAGGTTGTTCGCGATGCGGATGTCTGTCGGATCTTTTTCCAGGATTCTTTCGTAGACGTCTCGCGCCAACGGCTGCCGCCCGTTGACAGCGTACATGTCTGCCATGCGTCCAAGCACTTGCACCGGGGCAAGGCCTTGTTCAATCTCGGGTTTAATCGCCAAGCTCAGCCGGTCAGAAATCTCGTCATCAGCCAGCTCCGCACTAATAGCCGCGCCGACTTCTTCGTTGTTCGGGAGCGCACGAATACATTTCTTCGCAGCCTGAACGAAAGAATCGGCTCCATCGGTGGCGGCGCGCTTAATGCACAGAGCTGCGATCTTTTCGAACGACTTCGCGTCGTCCTGCGGAACATGTTGACTCATGACGAGCAGCACATCCGCCATTCCAGCATGGTCACCGCGAAGTCGCTCAGCAACCACCCAAAACATGAACTCTTCAACGGAATAGTTTGCGGGGGTCCCCTGCTCAAACTTGACAATCGCCATGCCGGCAACTTTGATCGCGGCTTCTGAGTCTCCACTACGCTGGAAGCTCGACGCGAGTCGCACCATGTTCACTCTGTCCAGTTCACTCAGGGCGATCTCATGCAAACAGTCTAGCGACTGAGCATACTGCTGTTGCTGCAAGTACATTTCGGCCATCACCTGCAAGGCGGCCGCGTCGTTGCCACGATTGTCAATATATTGTCGCAGATGATGGAGAACAGTTTCAGGTAGTGACCGGTCCTGCAATTTGGCTGTGCCACTAGCAAGCATCAATCCGACCCAACGATGGGCCTCTGGATATCCTTTTCCTTCGTGAGGAGCCAGCCGTAACATGATTTCCATGGTTGCTTCCGCGCCGACCGATGGTTCGTTCTGTAACGCTTTTCGAAACTCGTAACCGTCATTCGTGACTCCCATGGATGCCAATTTGCGTTCATACAATTCGGCATCAACGTTGTGCCCTTCGACTCGAGCTACTTCAGCAGCGCGTTGATATCTGGCCGCTCGTCCGTCGACAGTTTCGAAAGGTAATTTAATCGCGACGTAGAAGAACGGTACCGCCAAAACAATGATCGGAATCACCGCCCGGAGCAATCGAAAATTCCGAGTGACCAGCCAGGCAAACGCGAACTGCATCAAGCCGTCAAACGGAACCAGCATCACTCGCGCTGTCGCCACGATCGAGCGGCCTAGACGAGACTCTTGCATCTGGTCGAGCTTCTGCAGCCACATTCCGATCGCGGCCTGTGGGACATGTTCCGCAGTCGCCGCGGCTGTTTGCACCGTTGACGAACCGAATGTCCTGCTCCACATCCACCAACGCAGAAAACTGAACGTGTAGGCCATGCGAAAAAACAAATTCGCGAACAGCAGGAAGCCTTTTTGCCAGATGGGCGCTTCGGCAACTTGGTAAAACTTTCGGGCACCAAACGCGAACGCTCGACCCTGCGCTTCGCCGACCGACGCCACGGCTCCTGTGACCTGAGGTGAGCCGAATGTGCGAAACCAAACGACCGCAAAAAAATGCATCACTCGGTGGAACGCCGCAAAAAACACAAACAGCAAGAAGTTGCCGACCATCCCGAGTCTGTATGCGAGCCAATGAAACGTCAGGCCGAAAAACCAAGATATGGGCAACAGTACGTAGCGAGCGACGTACATGGCCGTCAAGTCAAAGGCTCTAAGGATGTGGTACATGAGCGTGTCGCGGCGAGACGAATAAACAGACAACCTCCCTTGTTTTAAGCTACACAATCCGTCGGATAAGGCAGCCCCCTTTGCGATTTTGTCACGCACTTCGCGTCAAAGATTTAAAACGATATTGGTCCTACCAGTGGCGTGGCTGGTACCGAATGTAACGGTTATTTTTGCAGCAACTTTAGTCCTGATTTTGTCGTGTCCGGAAAATCACTAAAAACCCCGTCGATTCGGTTTCTAACAAGGAACTCGCACACTTCTTCCGGCCTGTCAAAACCATCCGGAAGCGAGTCGTTTCGAAGCGTGTAAGGATGCACAACCAGGCCTGCCGAGTGTGCGTTCGCGACAACTTCAGTGGCGGAAACAAGCCCGTCCACAACTCGGTAGAGGGAATCAAATGACGGGCCAATCCCGTCGGCATACGACGCGACCTGCTGTAACCCTTCTGCTGTCATCAATTGATCGTAGTCCGTTCCGTTGGCCGAGCCTGTACCGAGTAGTTGCACCAAATTCAGATCACATTTCAATTCATTTCGAACTCGCTTGAGTTCTGCCGGTTCGAAACACTGAAAATAGACGTTGCTCTTCCTCCGGTCATAACCGAAGTCGCTCAGGACCTGCAGCATCGCATGCGACAGATCAGCGCCTTCACGACGATGCCAAGACGGCTGCTTCGCTTCGGGATAGATACCGACACTCTTTCCTGTCGATCGATTCAGGCCCTGGATGAATGCAATTTCCTCCGCCAACGTAACGATCCGCAGACCAACGTCCGCGTGCTCTGGAAAGCGATTGGGGAACACCGCTTTCTTGGTCTGAGCATCGAACCTTTCTACAACGTCGAGCGTCTTCAGCTCAGCAACGTCAAAGTCAATCGCATAAAACCGTCCGTCGCCACGCTTTCGATTTGG
>JAGQPC010001157.1 GCA_020426925.1 Planctomycetales bacterium
ATTCCAAATTCATCGGGAACTGCTGACTGGATTGCTACCTGAAATCGGCTTCCAGACCCCAGCGATAGCACGAGCGTCTTGTGAAACGACCGAAGGCCACATGAGTTTCATCGAAGAGGGAAACTCGATTCCGTGCTCGTCGCGTAGCACCTCTTCAAGGTATTGATACCCATGAACTTTATCCCACACGATTCCGGTCACACCTTGATCTGAATTACGACGAGCGTATATCGTAATCGCCCCATGATCTGTCAACTGAGCATCTCGAATGTCGTATTGCTCGCCGTCCACTACGACAGGGCCGAGGTTCTGAAATTCGTTGCCATTTACATCAAACTTCAGCAATTCTTGTTCGGCTCGAACGAGCACAATTTGGCCGTCAGAAGAAACGTCAATTGCGTTGGACGAATAAATATTGGGATCTCCCGTATGCGGCAAGTGGAGTTCTTGGGCTTGCCCGTCATGCCAAATGAACCCGTCTGATTCCAAATTGTAGTTACCATCTGGTGACCGTATCCAGCCTGCATTCATACCTCCGACAATCGTCGAACCGTCTGACGACATGCCAGTTACGTAATGGTCATCCCATGAACCAGGTATGTCGATCGGCTCAAGTCCTGTGGATTCTGTCCAGCGAAAAAGGCTATCTCCAGCGTTCGTAGCTGCGATTGCGCCATCGTGCGAAAGTTCGCTAGAGCTAGAACTGTCGCTGTCAATCGTTGTAGTTTCATTGCTAGTTCGATCCCAAATCAGCGTCTTGTGATTATTCTCACTGTTGTTGAGAGCAATGACGTTTCCATCACCAGAAATTGCGGTCGTCAACCAGTGGTCATCAATCGGGGCTTGCTCAAAACCGTTTTCTCGAGACCAGATCCAGCCGCTAAAATCGCCAACTGCTTCGTACAGTCCAATCACGGATCCATCTGCTGATATTGACGTAGGCGCAAAGAAAGTTCTTGCGTCCCTAGGTGCGTCCTCCAGCCGTCGAAAATCTATCAGCTCAGCGCTCAAAACAGTTTCATCGTGAAGAGCAAGCGCAAAAGCTGCGAGTGCGACAAAGTAGATTACGTATCTTTTCATTTCGGCTCCGCGGTTGATCGTTCGGAAACTTCGGTCAACTTCTGGCCGAGTTCCGTTTTCAAGTCTTCGAGTGATTGTGGTAGCTCTTGTCCGGCCCTATGTTTGTCTAATTCACTTGCGATGTAGCCGCAAAGCTTGATCTGTGACTCGGACAGCCTTTTCGTGGCCGCACCCACGTCCAAGAGCGCTATGGCACAATTGGCGGCCTCGGCAGCGTAGCGCGGCAGGTTGGGGAAAAGACCAATCAAAGCGACACAGCTTCGCGTGGCCTCATCCGCTTGAGCCAGGCTGTCCTCATTCTTATGGAGCGAACAGCATGATTCCGCTAAGACTGCTTGAGCTGCTGCATATCCCGCGTACGCATTTGGCTCCATCTGATCGTGAGTAGCTTTGCCTTCCATGTACGCGAATGAGAACTCTTTTGGAGTGCCGTCAAAGACAAACGAGTCGCGGTAGCGTTTCATTGCCAATCTCGAATTGACTTCAGCAGATTCATATTTACCCAACGCCAATTGACAACGTGCCAATTCGGTTTGAACGGCGGCAACGGCTCGCGCAATTGGACGAAAGTCGTGCTTGTCTTGCAGCTGACTCTCCGCCTCTCGCATCACGTTATCACAGAGTTGCCCGGCTTCGTCGATTTTGCCTTGCGCTCGCAAGCTTTCGGATACGAGCCGCGCAAGTTGCAACTGCGTTTGTCGTGGTAACGTGCGACGCGGCTCGGCGTCTATTAAGTCACGCGCTTGTGAAAGAAGTCTTGTACCCTGTTGGACAACGACATCGTGTTTTCCTTGAACTGCCTCAATGCGGAGTATCTCAGTTTCAACTTGCACAAGTGTCAACGGATCTCGTTCACCGCGTTCCTCTAGCAACAGCAATTCACGACATTGAACGACAGCTTCGTTAAGCACTTCCTTGGCTTTATCGAACTGCCATTTTTCTGACAACATTACGGCCCAGTAGTAATGGGCCGTTACGAGCGATTCCCTCAGGTTTGGCGATGTTGATTGTTCTGGGATCGCACGGGCTAAATAGTTACGGGCCTTTTGATAACCGGCCTCTGCGAGATCGAATCGCTGAATACGCGCATTGGCTTTGGCTGCGTGTAGATGAGCGAGTCCAGCGTCCTCCAGAAACTCGGGCTCGTCGGGATACCTGCTCGCAATCTCGGTCAACGTATCGGCTGAGCGAATAAGAAAATGGATCTGAACGTCAGACAGATTTCGATCTTGGGTGATCCAATCACTGGCGATTTCTCGATAGACGTCGTCAACTGCCGTCACTGCAAGACGAAGATTGGCCCGGGATTCGTCGCGCTGGCGAACCGTTTCCAAACGCGCCCGATTGATGGCAAGCGTCGCAGTTGAACTTCCGACAAGTAACACCGCTAACAATGCAACCGCACTGAGCATTGATTTCGGATGACGCCTGGCAGCTCTGGAACATTTCTTAAGGATTCCAGGACGTTGGCTCAACAAAGGTTGATTGTCACAGAACCGTTGCAAGTCATCGGCCATAGCGGCAGCCGATTCGTAGCGATCCTGCGCGTCTGGCTCCATGGCTTTTTGAACGATGATCTCAAGATCACGTGGGATTTGGCCGTTTATGGATCGTAGCGATCGGCTCCGTCCCTGAGTTACTTGCTGCAACAATGCTTCGCGATTGGGTGCGTCCATAGCCGGTTGCAGTGTCAGCAATTCAAAAAGCGTTGCACCCAGGGAATAGACATCCGCCCGCTGATTGAGCTCGTCATGTTTCCCCACAACCTGTTCGGGAGGTGCGTATCGTAGAGTTCCAACAATGTCACCCGACATCGTTACGTTCCCGTCATCAAGGCGAGCGAGCCCAAAGTCGGTGATCAGGCATGCCCCGGAAGCGTCCAGCAGCAGGTTCGACGGCTTGATGTCTCGATGAATAATTCCATGTTCATGTGCATGCTGCAAACCATTGGCCACTTCAAAAGCGAGTTTCGCGAGCGTTCGAAAATAATCTTGAGGTCGATTGGATCGCAGAGTAGACAATTCGGCCTGTAGGATCGGTTTTGTTTCAGCTTGCTTCTTATTGCTCGAGATGTTTTGTTCGGCGGTATTGTTTCTTAGCTGTTCGATGACCGATGCGAGGCTCTGCCCTTCCACATATTGCATCGCGTAGAAATGAATTCCTCGGTCGACTCCAACAAAGTAGATCGGAACAATATTTGGATGACTGAGTGTCGCCGAAGCACGAGCCTCAATTTTGAATCGTTCAATTTGCCGTGTATCCAGTACGGAAGCGAACGGTAGAATCTTGACTGCGACGCGGCGTTTCAGCGAAAGCTGTTCCGCTTCGTAGACAACCCCCATCCCGCCACGACCGATCTCACGACCGATTTGAAAATCTCCCAATCGTCCTTGCAGAGATAAATTCGAATCAATGAGCACCGTCTGAGTCTCCGAACCGATTCCACTCACGTCAGCGATTTGAACCTTTTGCATGACTCGCATGGCCGGCAGCACCGAACGAAGCTCTGTGGCGTACTCGTCATTTGCCGCGATCAATTCAAGGCACGCATCTTCGTCACCAGCCATCATCAAATCCGTAATCCGTTCGATCAACGGCAGCAGCTCCGCACGCTCGGAGGATCGACTTAGATCGTATCTTCTATCAATCATCGAATGCCCTCCGCAAAGCTTGCAGCCCTCGATAATGCCGGGACATAACAGTTCCTTCAGGGATGCCCATAATGGCTGCGATCTCTTTGACGGATAACTGCTCAAGGTGACGCATTACAATGATTTCACGTTGTTCTTCAGGCAGTGCTTTACCGCTCGGGTAAAAGCGC
>JAGQPC010001158.1 GCA_020426925.1 Planctomycetales bacterium
TGTCAATTGCTTGTTGCAATTGGCTGTCGCGCAGTTCATATTTACCGAGGTCCGTTCCATTATTGGAGCGTACGCGGAAATCGCATGTATTCAATCTGCCGGAGAAACTAATGCGCTGGATGCGAACTTCTAGTTTGATCATGTCTCTGTCGCTCGCTTGTTCGGCGGCTGCCGAAATCGAAGTGCCCGTTGCCGATGACGTCGACGGACAACCGCTCGGCGCTAACGTGAAGCGGCTTATTCAAGCGTTGGACTATTTGGGGCATCCACTGCCCGAAAAGACGAAAACGCAACTGGAAGCCGCCGCTCGTTCACGCGATGCCGATTTGCTGCAAGCCGTGCTCGACGAACACGTTTTATTCGTTGTTTCGCTGAATCCGGAAGTTCGCGTCAAAGTCGCGCGAGGTCCGGCACAAGCGATCATTCAGCAGGGCGGCTACACTCCGCACATCGTCAAAGTTCTCAATGAGAGCACGGTAACTCGACAGCTTCGTGCGTTCAGCGATCAGACAGGACCAGTCTATGCAGGTGCGGCCGAATTGATTCTGAAGCGTCAAGCTCAAACAGAATTGAACCGGAATGAAAACGTGAATCGCGAGACCGACCGGTTTCTTGAATTGGAAGTTTTTCAGTCTCAACCAATGACGCGTCAGCTCAGTGGCTTGAAAGTCGAGTACGCGTTACTGCTGATCTATTGCAGCGAAGCCGGTCAGCGTGAGGCAACGATTGGATTCGACGTTGGTGCTGGCACTCAAGACATCGGGTTTCGCGGCGAGGTTCCTGTGCTGTTTCAATCACGACCGGCCAAACAAGTCGCCTTGAAAATCAACGACTTTGACGGAGTGCCAACCACCGCTCGCTTAGTTTTTCGCGACGCTATGGGGCATGTCTATCCATCGCAGCTAAAACGCGTTGCTCCCGACTTCTTTTTTCAGCCTCAGATTTATCGAGGCGACGGACAGACGGTTTCGTTGCCGCCCGGAGCATTCACTCTGACCTATTCGCGAGGTCCTGAATACAAGACCCTGTCGCAGCAAGTGCAAATTGACGCCGAGACGCAAAACGAAATCGATCTTCAACTTGCACGCTGGGTAAATCCGATGGACTATGGCTTCTACTGCGGTGACCACCATATCCACGGTGCTGGATGTTCTCACTACACGAGCCCGACGGAAGGCGTCACGCCAGAAGATATGTTCGCGCAGGTGAAAGGCGAAGGGCTCAATGTCGGTTGCGTGCTGACTTGGGGGCCGTGCTTCGATTTTCAGAGGCGATTCTTTTCGCCATTGGCCGACGACATCAGCGAACCACTGACGAAAATAAAGTACGACCTTGAGATCAGTGGCTTTGGCTCCGCGGCGCTCGGCCATGTTTGCTTGCTGCGACTGAAAGACCAAACGTATCCCGGATCATTTGAATCGAAAGATCAAGGTTGGCCGACTTGGACAGTGCCCGTGATGCGATGGGCGAAAGAACAGGGCGGCGTCACAGGGTATCCGCATTCTGCGATGCATGTGAATCCAGAAAGTTCCGCGAAGCGTTTGATTGCGAACAACGATCTCGATGGAAACGAAACTCTCGATCGCAACGAAGCCGCGAAACCACTCCTACCGATTTCGTTTGACGAGATCGACGACGACAAAGATAGCCAGCTAACCGAACGTGAACTAACCCAAGCGTTTGACACCGCCGCTGAGCAGTTGCCCAATTTGTGCGTTCCTGAAATGAATGGAGCGGGCGCTATGGAGATCTGCGTTAGCACGGCCGAAGGTGTTTGCGATTTCATCAGTGCCATGGACACGAACCGTATTCCTGAACTCAACACTTGGTACCACTTAATGAATTGTGGCTATCCTTTGAAGCTCAGCGGCGAGACCGATTTTCCGTGCATGAGCAGTCGCCGAGTCGGACAAGGACGAGTTTATGTGCGAATGGGAAAACAATCGGAGGTCAACTTTGACGCCTGGTGTGAAGGCTTAAAGCGAGGCCAATCGTACGTTTCGGATGGCTTTGCGCACGCATTGGCATTCACAGTCGATGGTGCCTTGCCTGGTGAAAGCGATGTTCGCATCGACTCGCCCAAAATGGTCAACATCAACGCGAAAGTGGCGTTTGCAAAGGAGCAACCAAATGCCGTCGCACACGGTGGAATTACGCCAGCAGGAGGACGTCGAGTCGTCGGTGATACCGTTTTGCTGCACGCTCCACGAGATACCGGCGTGCAAGTTGGTGGCAAACGATCGATCGAAATCGTTGTGAACGGGCAAGTCGTTGACTCGGCCGAAGTCGAAGCCGATAACAGCGTCCATTCGCTCCAGTTTTCGGTACCGATCCAACAAAGCAGCTGGATCGCTCTGCGACAATTTCCTCAACTACACACCAATCCCGTAAACATCATTGTCGCAGGCAAACCGATTCGAGCGTCAGCGAAAAGTGCACGGTGGTGTGAGGAAACGGTCCACTTATTATGGAAAAACCGCAACCAAGTCATCTCCGAATCGGAAAGGCAGGAAGCACGCAAAGCGTACGACCGAGCGATCGCGGCATTTCGCAGAATCGCCCAGGAAACTTCCGTTGACCAATGACAACTTGTGTGAAATTGGGCACAAAACGTTTCGTGTTTTCTGCTCAAGAGATCCTTTGCGTGATCCCAGCCAGTGCGGTAGCATCCGGGCGCCGCTGGATTGCGTGTTAATTCCCACGTTACACACAAAGGAGAAGTTATGAGACGGCCTCACATCTTGGCGTCATCATTGTCGTTGGTGGCGTTCGTTGCTGGTGCCAACGGAGAAATCAGTTCTGCGATACCGGGCGGCGGCGTTTCGCTTGTCGGCTACAGCGCAGCAACAGGGGAAGTGTGGCTTGACGATTGGGCATGCACGACCAATCCTCGCAATACGCCGTCATCCGAAGGGATGACAAGCGCTCACATTGTCTCGCAAAGCGGTGTTTTTTCTGAATCGCAAAATG
>JAGQPC010001159.1 GCA_020426925.1 Planctomycetales bacterium
TCGTCGTAGCTCCAAATCGGCCAGCACTCGGTATCCGGAAAGCACCAGGAATCAGTCCCCGTTCAATCATCGTCCGCACACGGTCACGGCTGATTCCCCACCGCCGGGCAATGTCTGAAACGCTCAGCATACGCGTCACCTGGCCTTGCACGGATCGCAATTCCTTAAGAAAGACAAATGTGTTCCCTGTGAGCTAGACACTGCCGAGCAATAAACCGTACACCGGTAACCAACCGAAGCGCCGTGTGGAGCACTTCGTAGCGAACTAAGCGACGACGTCGTGCGGTGACAAGACCTTGACATCTGCGTACCGCGTAAAATCACCGCCGTTGAAGGTAATAATTTGCGTTAACCCATGTTGCCATGCAGTTGCCGTCCGTCGCGGCATCGGCTCCAGCTCAGGTTCCAGCTGAATGTGTACGAGTTCCTGCAAATAGGTTGCAACATCAACGCCCGCAGCTGCCGCCAATTGGTCGATTGCGGCAAACTCGTTTGCGTTCAAGTTGATTTCGATTTTCATAATTCGTCACACGGCTCCAAACCGAGGCCGTGTCCCCATCGTTCTCAACTTTACACTACCACAGAATCCTTGAGCGTTTATTTGTAGGTCTGTGCTCCAGTCGTCTCTAGCATTCGTCGCCCGTGCTAGCTTGTGGCTTGTCCAGCAGCAGCGCCAGTCCCACGTCAGTAAACACGTCACGGTCTACATCACGCACCGAATAGTCCAGAACGGCAATTATCTCTTGAGGCCATCTGTGTCGTTGCTTTTGCAACGTTTTTCGTATTGCATGCAGCTTGTGAATCTTCCGGTACAACCCAAACGGAACCCGTGTCTGTCGCGGTTGCCGCTTCTTCAGAAAACGCCTGACAACTCCCCAGACCAATCCGAACACGGCAAGCCCATAGACCAACGCTAAGGCTATGATTCTGATTGCGTTCATGCTTGCCTCCGCAAGCTGCGGATTTGAAACAAGGCGTACGCGACGTTACATCCCGCACGCCAGAGTCAGCGGTGCTAGTGCCACCAATTGCCATCGCCCGCAGAGTCATTTTCTCTGAACGTAGGCTCACGTTGCCTTCGTAGCTGTTCATCGCGATAAATGTCTTCTTGGTCACGAGCTTGCCTTGCTTTTTCTGCGTTCCCGTCTTGGTTTCCGCCAGCAAGGAAATTGATGATCTTATCAATCATGGGAATGGTCCTTTCGAACAGTGGAAAACAGTTGACTGACTGTTGCAAGTATGACCAGCACGCTCACCTGCACCGGCGCCGGACGCACACGGCCTTCACGACGAGTGTCGCTGCCTCACGTCTCGCAGGTTGTTCCTTTCAGTTCGCCGCAATGACGCAAGCTCGTCATTGCCAGCCGTCAGCCTACGCGGCTATGCCGCACAAAAATGAAAACGAAGCAGACTGAACAACAATCTGCTTCACTAGCAAAAATAGAGTTGCAACCGAAATCTATGCGGCAACCGCTGCGGCCATTGGCTCGTCGTCATCTGGGTCGTCCGAGTCGTTTCGTTTGAATTCAAACACCTCTGGTATAGGAAGCCGAGCCAATGGATCAAAGACTCCCAATAACGGAAGATTTGAAACCTCAATGACCGGCCAGAGCAATTCCTGCGTTAACACCCAGTCTTGCCAATTCGCAATGGCCTCGTGCATGTAGCCTGGATCAGATCCTCGCTTCAACAGTTGTTTCACGTTAATCTTGCCTATTGCCTCCGCCAGACGCGGAACTTCTGCGACCATTCGGTTTGTCTTGTCGACGATGTCGACGAGGCAACTCAGTAATTCCTTCGAAGCGCCCACTCTGTGAGATGTAGCAGCTACATCGCTCCAATCGACTCCCAGCAGCAGCGGAAATCGAGGATCGTGCATTGCCACCTGTACAGTTAACCCGGCCTGGAAAGCGATGACCATTGATTTGGGTTTTCTGCCATTGAATCCGGCTTCCTTCGCGAGCTCGAATTGAAACTGAGGTACAGCTCTGCACAGTCCCGCTATTGCTGCGAGTTCTGGCGTCGATGGTTCGTCAAGTTCGAACAAACCAACACCGTGGAAAAGCAGTAAGTTAAAGAAAATCCCCATTCCGAGATTCTCAATCTTTACCGCTCGGGTAAAAGCG
>JAGQPC010001160.1 GCA_020426925.1 Planctomycetales bacterium
ACGAGCCGACCGGCAACCTGGATCCCGACAACACAGAAATCGTTTTGAACGAACTGAGAGATTTCGCGCGCAACGGCGGCGCTGTGCTGCTTGTTACGCACGATGAACGCGTCGCCGAAGCGGCCTCAATCCGGTACATTATGGAAAGTGGCCAACTGCAGGAGATGTCACGTAGCTCTACGTAACATTGCGGTAACGCGTTACGTTGCTTGCTGACTATTTGTCTTTCGCTCTCGGAACTGTTTTCATGAAGACTCGCTTTGGCGTTGTGGTCATCGGATCAATTGCATTGCTCGCAATGTTGTCTTTGGCAATGTTCCGAAGTGATAAGAAAGACGCGACGACGCCAGGGATGACACTGCGAATTCATTGTGCCGCCGGAATTTCTGTTCCCATGCAAGAGATCATGGAACAATATGCAAACGAATACGGCGTACAGTTCGAAACGAACTTTCAAGGATCGGGGCAGCTGCTGACAAGTCTTCGTTTGGACAAAGAAGAAGGCGATCTCTACCTGGCGGCCGACGTCAGCTACATGGACGAGGCGAAGAAGCTAAGCCTCATCGACGAAGTTGCACCAATCGCGTGGCAAAGTCCATGCATCGCTGTTCGAAAAGGTGTGTCGGTCAGTAGCCTGGAAGATTTGCTCGCCGACGACATTAAGATCTCGTTGGCCGATCCCAAAGTTGCCGCGATCAGCCGAGTGGCAAAGAAAATGCTGGAAAACGCGAAAACTAGCGATCGATGGGCGGCGCTGTTTCAGAAAGCGACGGTGACTCGCAGCACCGTGAACGAAGTTGCCAACGACATTAAGTCGGGGGCAGTTCAAGCCGGAATTGTTTGGGACGCAACCGCGGCACAGTATGACGAACTTGAAATCGTTCGCGTACCTGAATTCCCGCCAGCCCAAAAACAGATATCGCTCGCGGTCCTGCGAAGCACGTCAGATCCGACGCAGACGCTCCATTTTTTGCGATATGTCACTTCGCGGGATCGAGGACTGCCAGTCTTTGCCAAACATGGTTACCAGACAGTCAAGGGTGACGCGTGGTCTGAACATCCGGAGCTAACCTTGTTCACCGGTGGGCTGATGCATCCCGCGATTCAGGAAACGATTGATAACTTTGAAGAACGCGAAGGCGTCAGCGTTTCGCAAGTTCCCAACGGCTGTGGCGTGCTCGTCGCATCGATCCGCAGCGGTCAACATCCCGACGCCTACTTCGCGTGCGATACGAGCTTCATGGATATGGTCAGCGATCTTTTTCCGCAGCCACAAGACGTAAGCGGAACCGAAATGGTGCTGATCACAAAGCGAGGCGGCAATTACGAATCGCTCACAAACGTCGACGAGTTGGCGAATAGCAACCTCAGGCTCGGCCTTTGCAATCCCGAACACAGCGCACTCGGCGATTTGTCGAAACGTTTGCTGGAAGCTCGAGGTCAGTGGCAGCCTATCATCGATAAGGAACTCGTAGTCGACTGGCCGAGCACTGCGGACCGGCTGGTCGAATCGGTTGTATTGGGTGCCATGGATGCAGCCATCGTTTATCGCGCCAATACGACTCGTCAAGCGGACAAACTCAACGTCAATTCCATTGACGATCCGGCGGCGCACGCGATTCAGCCAATTGCGGTTGGTGTTGATTCTAACTATCCGCTGCTGATGGCCCGGTTCGTCGACGCTATTCGCTCGGCCGATTCTCGCACTCGGTTCGAAGATCTCGGTTTCGAATGGCTAGGTAACTAACGGAAGTCGAAGATTACGAAGCGTAACAACGTTCTTATGACAGAATCAGCAAGTGGCACGTCCGGCGAAACGCAACAGTGGCGAGGGCCGGGAAGCGATGCGCCGTTTTATATTGGCCTGCTGATTCTAAGCGCGTTTTATATCGCGTTGATTGGGGCGATGTTGATCGCGGACCTGTGGTACGCCTCGACAAACTCCGGCGTTGTTTGGGAGACGCTAAACACGGATGAAATTCGATACGCGGTTTGGCTGAGCTTGGTCTCGTGCTGCATATCGGCGATCATGTCGTTGTGGGTCGCCATCCCGATCGGCTACCTCATGTCGCGAGTTAACTTTCCCGGCAAGAATTTGATCGACGCCTTGCTGGACGTACCAATTTTTCTTCCGCCGTTGGTGATCGGATTGAGTTTGCTGATCTTATTTCAGGTTCCGGCACTCGCCGCATTCAACGATTTCATCGTATTCAACAAGCCCGCGGTCGTGATCGCTCAGTTTTCAGTAGCTTCGGCGTTTGCGGTCCGCACAATGCGTCACACGTTCGATTCGATTTCGCCTCGAGTCGAACAGGTCGCGCTTACGTTAGGTTGTCGCCGCAGCCAAGCATTTTTTGAAGTGGTCATGCCACAAGCGTGGCGAGGTGTGCTGACCGCAGGAACGCTCGCTTGGGCAAGATCGCTCGGCGAATTTGGGCCGATCCTGGTGTTTGCAGGATCGACGCGAAAACGAACCGAAGTGCTGCCGGTTAGCGTGCATTTGGAATTGAGTATCGGAAATATTGAAGGCGCCGTCGGAGTCTCGATGCTGATGGTGGTCGTTGCGATCGCGGTCTTGATCGTTGTTCGAGTTGTCGGTGGGGGAAAGAGTCGAATTTGGTAGATCCATTATTGGCGGAATCAAAATGAGTGAGAGAAAAGTTGCGTTAGTTACCGGAGCCAGCAAAGGCGTCGGGCGAGGTATCGCGATCGGATTGGCCGAGGTCGGTTGGGATGTCATGATCAACTACAACTCGGATGAGGCAGGTGCGGCCGAAACGGCCGAATCGGTAAGGCAAGCCGGCGGTCAGGCCTGGATCAATCAAGCCGACGTCGGATTCCGCGATCAGGTGAACGCAATGTTCGACCAAGTCAAACGGGATTGTGGACACCTTCATTTGCTTGTCAACAACGCTGGAGTGCAAACGTGGTCTCCGTTGCTCGAATTGAAAGACGAAGACTGGGATCGCGTCATCCGCACGAATCTTAAAGGATGCTTCATGTGCACGCAGAGTGCCGCTCCTATGATTGCGGAGGCAGGTGGAGGTGCAGTGATCAATATTGGGTCCGGCGCCAATAAGCGGCCATTTCCCAGCTTGGTCGATTATGGAGCATCAAAAGGTGGCATCGAACGTTTGACGAAAGTCTCAGCTGTCGAGCTTGGTCCCAAAGGCGTTCGAGTCAACTGCGTCGCGCCAGGTGCCATCGAGATCGAACGCACGAAACTGGAATCGACAGACTATGCAGGCAAGTGGGGGCCAGTCACACCAATGCGACGAATCGGTAACGTCCGCGACGTCGCCTACATGGTCCGCTTTCTCGCCAGCGACGAAGCCGAATTCGTAACTGGCCAGACAATCTACGTTGACGGTGGATTGTTCACTCAAGGACCATGGCCGTATCTTGACGATTGAGTGCCGATCCTAAGTGAGACGCTTGGGAGGTCAGACGCAGTTGCTCGCGAGAGAATGCCTTGTGGTGGACGTAACCGGGGGCGTCGTACTTTAGACTAAAAGCAGAATGTCCCCTTTAAACCCGCTTAAAAGCAGAATGTCCCCTTTAAACCCGCTCAGCTTCTCGATGGTACCTATCGCCCACAACCGGTGCGACGAAAGACCATCGCAAAACCCGATGGCGGTCAGCGTTTCCTCGGCATACCAAACGTGATCGAAAG
>JAGQPC010001161.1 GCA_020426925.1 Planctomycetales bacterium
ACGAGCAAGCCGACGTTGTCCCAGTCTTCAGCCAACTGACTGGGCGCAAATGCTTCCAGGAAATCACAAATCTGTTGTACCGTCGCCGTCATGTGACGCTCCGCTTAGTTGCACGATGACTGAGTGAGCTTACGTTTTCGAGTTGATCTGTATTAGACTCTGTTCGCTTTTCCCGATCGAGGTCAACTTGCGGAGTCTTTCCAGCAGGCATCCAGTTGACTCGATGGGAAATCCTTTAAACCGTCGCGAGTTCGACAGTAGGACATACCGCAGCTTTTTCGAAGACCAGGCGGTGATTGCGGTAGGTCATCGTGCTGCGATCGTGCAAGCGTACATGCCAAAGAGGCGCATCGCCGGAACTGGCCAGTTTCAGTGGCATCAATGTGTCGCTGGAGAATATTTGCTCGATGACGCTTGCACTATCACCGCGTGCAATCGAACGTTGCGAATGTCCGCCCAACCAATTCTCGACCGGTGTCGCGGCCGGCGACCAATCGTAAGGACTGCTCAACACACATTTACCTGACGGCGAAAGCACGTCTCCAATTGATTGAAACAGTCGCAGTGGAGCGGGTACGCAATCGAGCACGTTCAGACCGACTGCCAGTGCGAAGGTCTCCGATCGGAATGGCAATGCGGTGGCATCGCACGCCCAGAAGTCTACGTGTTGGGAGTTCTGGAATTCAACGCAGAATTCGCGACGATCGTACACCATTCCAACTCGACGTCGCGGATAGCTAACGATGCCACTTCGCAGAACTTTCGACGCGACTCGCAACATCGAGAAGTTCAGATCGACACCTAGAACGAGCGAATCTGGAAACCGGCTCGCCAGCTCAAATGTTGTCCGCCCCACCGAACAGCCAACGTCGATTATCGGGTTCGCAGCTTCAGGTTCCGCGGCGTTCAGGCCATCGTTGAGTGCCGTAACGACAGCGCCAGGGGAAAACTCGGACGCCGGTTCCGATTCATCCAGGTCAGCGTAGTGATCCCAGCAGTACGAGCTGAGATGTTGGCGACGCGTTTCGTAATCGGAGCTGGGACCTGCGGCATCACACAGCAACGATTCGACAAACGGCGTTAGATCGTGTCTAGCATCAATAGCGGTAACACTGTTAGCGATGTACGATCGAATATCTGCAACGATGATGGGAATGCCATCAATAATTGGGTATTCACGCAGACATTTTGAGTGCTCGCAAACCAAAACGCCTTCGATGACATCGTCTTTTTCTTGGAACTGTTTGGCAACGTGGCCAATCTCCAGCGACGCGTGAACTCCATTCGACGCACACACAGGGCAAACTGGATGCAGTTCTTCAAAGTGACGGAGTTTCATGTTCAGTAACCTCGGTGTTAGCTGTCGGGGCGTTTTCCCAATCGTCTGCTGGCCAAATGATTGCCAAGCCATCGCGACTTGCAGTTAAAACTTTCTGGCCGTCCGGTGAAAACGTAACGGACGTGACTTCTTGCGTGTGCCCTCTTAGAGTCAACACTTCCTTCCCACGTGCTGAATCCCAAATTTTTGCGGTTGTGTCTTGGCTGGCCGTCGCGAGTCTCGATCCATCGGGCGACGCGTTTACAGACGTAACGCGAGCTGTGTGCGCATCGAGCCGTTTTAATAGTTCGCCGGTTTCGGCTTTCCAGATTTTCACGGTTCCATCTTCGCCACCAGTCGCAACAAAGTCGCCGTCGGAGCTGTGGAAGTACGTTACGCAAAGTACGCCGAGTTCATGGCTTTGCTGGTTTGGCAGAGACGGATCGTGCAAGTGCATGATCAATTCACCGGTCTGCGAATTCCAGACTCGTGCGCATTGGTCACGCGATGCCGTGACGATCCGCGAGCCGTCTAGAGAAAACGCTGCACTGGTTACTGCGGCTCCGTGCCCCGTCAGCGTAATGCCTGTAGGTTCGCCGGTCTCGGCGTTCCACAGCAGTGCTGTTCGGTCGTCGCTACACGTCAACACGTGTTTCCCGTCTGGTGAAAACAACGCCATGTTAACGTTGCCTTGATGTTGGCCGGCTAGTTTTCGAATTGCCAATCCGGACGACGTGTCCCAAATCTTCGCCGTATCATCCCAACTCGCAGTGACAACATGTCGGTCATCTGGAGTAAATCTGGCTGAAACGACCGTTCCGTGAGGACTGAGATTCAATTGTTCTTTTCCGGTTTGGCGATTCCAAATCCTCGCCTCGCTTCCTCCAAGAGTTACGATCGTTTCGCTGTCGTTCCCAAACGCCGCTGACCACAGCTGTCGATTATTGAGCTCTAGCAACGGTTTGGTCGGCGAGCTATCCGGATGGATTTCAGTGAGGTTTTCTAGATCCCACAAGCGAACCGTTCGGTCATCAGCAACGGCCGTCAATGCGAAGTGGCCATCGTGTGAAATCGCAACCGACGAAACCTTTGGTTTTTGCAGGCGGTCAACAGGACGCTGCATTGCTCCTGCAATTGCCGCCGCTTCGTCGTCGGGAAGATCTATTTCACCGTCAAGTACTTGTTGGATTGTGCTCGCGTCTAAGTTCGATCGTTGAGCAATATCTGAACTTGTCAGCTTTTGCGAACGGAGTAGCCGGCGCAAGTTTTGGGCAATGCTTTTTCGAGTTGGCCGCACGTCC
>JAGQPC010001162.1 GCA_020426925.1 Planctomycetales bacterium
CTGATGCAGATGTAAGGAGCACCGGCCCTGGCAACGTTGTTTTGATTCAACTGGACTACGAATGTGTCTCCGCCGTATTTACTGGATTTGGGAAGATCGGGCGTCGAGCGGAAGCGGTTGCAGACGGGGCTTTGCATGAAGCTGTTACCTTTATCGATGGCAACGCTCCCCTTAACGAGTATCTGGCAGATCAACTTTTACTTCCGATGGCGGTTGCAGCGGCGAGCAACGGGCGACACAGCCGATTTGTAACAGCCATGTTGTCGAGTCATGCGAAAACGCATGTCGACGTTATTCAACGGTTCTTGAACGTTTCGGTGGACGTTGTTCCATCACCTAATCGGTTTGAGATTTCTGTCTCTGCGTAGTGCTCAGTTTGGTGTTGGCGGCATGCTTTGAATGAGTCGTGGGAGAACTTGGCACTTTCGGTGACGTTTCTAGCACAGGGTTCAAAGTGTCGTGGGACAACAGCGTGTTGCTGTCGGGCAGCATTTCCTCGATCATAATGACTGCGGTTCCGGAATCGTCGGCGCTCGTTCTCTTGGGGATTGCTAGATGGCGTTTTATGGTTACCGCCGAAAGGGACGCTTTCATGAGCCCACGTAACGGTTGCATGATCGCATATCGGTTGATCGGCGACTGTGCTCACGGCGACTGTGCGCAATCATTTTTCTGCTCTGTGACGACTCAGGTCATTCATGCCCATTCTTTGACTGACGTTGGCCTTGAGGCGAAGTGCTGCCATTGACAGTGAATCCGCGGCGGTTTTCTTGTTCGCGTCAAGTGGGCCGATTGATTGAGTGGAATCCGATTCACACAAACGCCCACGAGTTGTCCCGTGCCCTGCCTGGCGTTTCTGCTGCGTAAAGTGTCCAAGTATACGATGCGGTGAACCATTTCCTCGTTGCGCGTAAGTATTAGCAAACATCGGTCTAGCCGCTGTCGCGTTGCTCACTCATAATCACTCTAGGCAACTTGAAGTACAGCAGATTTAACGCTGGCAATCGTATCGAAACCATGAGCAAACGCCCTGCGGATAACTCGGATCTAGTAGGTCGCCAGTTAGGTGACTACGAAATACTCCGGCGCCTCGGTAAAGGAGGCATGGCGGAAGTCTATTTGGCAGAACAGAACTCGCTGAAGCGGAAAGTCGCCGTCAAAGTGCTTCGATCTGAATTCGCATCGGATGAAGGGTACGTCCGTCGATTTCAAAATGAAGCGCGAGCGGTGGCGTCTTTGGTGCACGCAAACATCGTGCAGATCTACGAAGTCGGATGTATTGATGGTGTCCATTTTTTAGCTCAGGAATATGTCCCGGGGCAAACGTTGAAGCAGTTGGTGACTCGTAACGGGCCCCTGCCAATCCCGCAGGCTGTTTCGATTCTGCGGCAAGTGGCTTCAGCACTGAGTCGCGCAAGCCAAAACAAAATGGTTCATCGGGACATCAAGCCTGAGAATATCTTGCTGACCTCTAGCGGCGAAGCAAAGGTTGCCGACTTTGGTTTGGCGAGAGTCGTCAGTGACGAAAACGCCGACATGACTCAGATCGGGATGACGATGGGAACGCCGTTGTATATGAGTCCCGAACAAGTGGAAGGTCGCCCGTTAGACCCTCGTAGCGACATCTATTCGTGCGGAGTGATGGCGTTTTACATGCTGACAGGATCACCGCCGTTTCAGGGTGATACTCCGCTGAATATTGCCGTGCAACATTTGCAGTCGGAACCGCCTGATCTGTTGGAGCTGCGTGAGGAATTGCCGCCCGATCTTTGCACACTCGTTCGCAAGATGCTGGCCAAGAAGCCGGACGACCGATTTTCTTCAGCAAACCATTTGCTGCGAGACCTTCGTGCGTTGTCGGTCGATGGCCTGGAGAATCATCCGCTTGAAGATTCGTTGGTCGAGTCTTCCTCGATGGATACTTCCGCTCATGCGCTTGATGCTACGATTGAGCTTCAGTCGATCATGGCCACACAGACGATGCTGTTGCAAAAGAACAAGCGAAATGTGAATTGGGCGCTTCCGATCATGACTGCAATCGCACTGCTCTTGGGGGCAGGGTTAGCGCGTTTAACGTGGTCAGGTCCACTGCTTGCCGGTAGCTCCAAATTGGAAAAGCAAGCGAACGCACCGGCTCAGTGGGCTGCCGCTGCGACAATTCACACAGAGTCTGCATGGAAGACCGTAGAGGAATATTTTCCAGCAGAAGCAGGCACAACGAACGAGTACTGGTGTCGGTCGGCCAAACATCAGTTGGCAAACTTGTATGTTGACCAAGGTCGGTTGGATGAGGCATACGAACTCTATAGCTATTTGGCTTCTTTGAATCCATCGGAGCGCGAGTTTGTGGCTATTGGGACCGCCGGTCAAGCAATCGTCCACCATTTACGTGGCGAAAAAGAACCCGAGCGAAGGAAGGTTGCGCTGGCCTATCCCATGCAGCAGCATCTGCGCGATCAAAAGGTCTTGGAAGATATCGAACGGCTAGCTGAAGAACTGGGCATTCGCGACCAACTTGATCGTGCCGAAGATGGTTCTCGTGAACGACGCCCAAGCAATGGTTGATTCTCGTCGGCCAATTGCGTTTTCTGCGTGCTTCGTTGCTGTAGTTCTGTTTGCGGCGTGGTTAAGATCGACTCGGATGCGCGACAGTTTGTGGGTAGACGAACTTCATACGTCGTGGACGATCGCCGATTCTGTGCGCGATGTTCTGCCGCGAGCGTCGCTAGGGAATCAAGGCCCTATTTACTTCTGGTTGCAGTGGGGCATTAAAACGCTCTTTGGCCATTCCGAGATTGGATTACGAGCGGTTTCGTGGATCTCCGGAAACATACTGGTCGTCACAATGATGCTCGCAGTTAAGCGAATGACGGGTTCGCCAGTCGCGACTTTGGCGGTTGGCCTGCTGATGGCGATCGACTCGAACCTGATTTTCTATTCGAATGAGGCTCGGCCATACGCATTGTTGCAACTCGTAGCGATGTTCGCTGCACTTGCGTGTTATCGCTATACCGAAAGCGGTGCCACTCGCGATCGAGTTATCTGGATCGCGTGCTCCGTTGTGATTTGCTATCTGCATTCTACGGCCGCGTTGTTGCTGCCAGTGTTCGTTATCGCCTTAGTTGTCAGTGGTGCTCGCAGCAGAAAGCTGGTGCAACGAATGGCTGCTGATCTGATCTTGATTGCGATTTGCCTGTTGCCGTTGGTGCCTCTGCTTCAACAAGTCGCGTCGAGACGACACAACTGGGAACAGTTCGTGCAAAGAGCGAGCCTAACCGGGCTATTTGGAACTCTGCCGACAACCAAGTTGGTCGTGTTTGCGGCGATCCCATCTGCAATCACGATTTGCATTGCGTGTTGGTTAAGACGTGCGAAGTCCGACGCATCGCAATCGGGGCCGCAGCGTCGATGGCGCACGTTTTTATTTGCGATGTGCTGGTTCCTGATTCCAACTGCAATCGCGTTTGTGCTGAACAACAGCGATGTCGCTCGACTGTTTTTTCGTCGCTATTTAGTCGGTGTTATCCCTGCAAGTTATCTTGCCGTGGCGATTCTCATTGCGTTTGTTGATTCGCGGCGCATGCAAGCACTTGTCGCGATCGCGGTTGTGTGTTTCGGATGCTACGAATCCTACACGATTCGATCGTCTCCGCCGTTCGTTTCCGTGCGACCGCATACTCGCGAAAACTGGCGTGAAGCG
>JAGQPC010001163.1 GCA_020426925.1 Planctomycetales bacterium
CGGTGATGTCCATCGGCATCAGGTCTGGCGTAAACTGAATGCGGCTGAATTTCAAATCGAGCGTTTCCGCCAGACAGCTTATCAAGAGAGTCTTGGCCAAACCGGGAACGCCCATTAGCAGGCCGTGCCCCTTCGCGAACAGGCACATAGTCAGTTGTTCGATAACGGCCTCTTGCCCAATGATGACTCGCCCAAGTTCTGATTTGAGCTCCTTGTAAAACCCCTGGAGTTCGTCAATTGCGCGAACATCGTCGTCACCAAGATGCGTGGTCGTGTCAGGTACTGTCGACATGTGAGTCCTTAATGTTGAATGCGCCAAATGCTGGTAGGTGTGAACTTATTCTAACCGAACGCAATTCGATTGTGAGTTTGCCATCCATTCGGGGTCGGGCGTCAAATATTGGCAACGATGTGAAACACTCTCTCCGCTCTGTACGACGGACTTCTAGTCCGTCGAATCGTAGGTGAATATCGTGTTCGTGCGTCGACGGACTGGAAGTCCGTCGTACAAGAAGCAGATCACCAACCGGTTTGCTGCGCCATCCCGCAAGGATCTTTAGCAAGATCCACTACGCCAACGCTGGCATGTTTACTAATTCGTATCTTCAACCACTGGTTCGGCCTCAGGTTCCGCTTCGTCGTCCGTGTTCACTGTATTTTCTTCAGGTGCACGCGGATTGGGCCGCTCTGCCTTCGTAAATTTCCTGTCGCCAAGCTTAACTTCGTAAACCGCATATCCTGCTGAGGACGCAGCTTGACGGTTCATTCCCATTTGTTTGCCATAAGGGATATGGAGTGTCTCGCCGGGCTTCATATCTTCAGGAGATTTAAATCCGTTTACGTCCATGATCTCGTCTATGTTCATGTAAAACACGTTGGCGATTTCTTCCAGCGTCGAATCTTCCAGCGGCTTCACGGAATACTCAACCAAGACGCGAGGACCGGCTTCCTGATCTTCTTCAAGGCCGTTCATCTTTCGCAAGAACTCTTCGGTCACCTTATATTTCTTGGCGACTGTCGCCAAATCTTCGCCTTCTTTCAGCGTGTAAGTTTTGTTTCTCACGGAACTGCGGTCGTACGGGACTCGAGCTGAAGCTCGGTTTGAATACATGGCCAGCCTGAGATAGCTGTTGTAGTCACTGCTTTGATATTGGAATTCGCCCGGAACCTCGATCCGCTGTCCCGTCGTGAGTTTCACATCTGCGGCGAAGCCGTTTAGTTTTGTCAAATCGGCAACCGTCGTTTTGTAATACTTGGCGATCGAGTCCAGGTTTTCGTTCGCAGTGACAACGTGCTCCCAACTCTTCAAATAGATTTCGCGGTTCACAAAAACTTTAGAGTTGTTTGCGCGATTCAAGATCATCAGCTTGTCGACGTCCAACCCATTTTTCAGCGAGATTTTTTGGATTGTGTCTCCTTCCATCGCACGAGCGAACTTCGCACTTGGCGCGTAGCTGGATGCCTGCTGAAGTGCGTCCTGCTCAACCGTGTAGAGTTGACCGTTGGTCGAATACGTCATCTCGCCGTCTGAGATATGCGTGTACGATGTCGATGAGCTTGCAATGATAAGATCGGTTTCTCTTTCAACTTCGAATTGGACATCTCCGGCTGCTTCGTGGTCCTGAATTCTTGCCACTGCGAGCAGTTCGGTACGACTTAGCGAACTCAATTCAAAGTCCATCGCCAAATCGCTGCTGGTGGGATTGCACTGATGGACTCGAATCGCGAGCACGTTCTTGCCAGGGCGTATTAACCCTTGATCGATCGCGAATGACCAATAGTGCGTTTCGTAGCTGCCGGAGATTGCACCAACGACTCCGTACGAAGTGCCATAACCTTCTTCAGCGCCTTCCTTTGCAGCGGCCATTGCGCGGAAATCGGCGTCTTCGTCGAAGTCCTCGATCAAATTGCGTCGAAAAACTTCTTCGCCGTTCAGATAGACAATCACCGCGTCGTCGTGCATGATTTTCGCCACGGCCCCGTCCATCGCGTTGAGGTCGTTCGCTTGGAATGTGCGGCGAAAAAAGACTGCCGGGTTCTTCTTGGCTTCGTCTTTACCGAAGGAAACCTTCGTCGCGACGGTATCGTCGCCGTAACCCAATGGGCCTTTTCCTTGCTCCCATTTCGAATCGTCAAAGTCTGGCGACTTCCAGTCTTTTGGTGGATGATCGTCGTCTTTATCCCAATATTTCCATGTGCTTTTCTTCGCGACGAGAACCGCCTTGGCGACGCTGAGGCCACTGGCAGTCAGGTTGTTCGATTTTTCTTTTGCTTGGAGGGTCTTGGCGAGTTGCAACGTTTCTTCGTTTGTCGGCTTGAGTGCAAACTGAGCCGTCATGTCGTCGCTATCTGCGAACTGGTGCACGCTGAATGCGACGACGTTTTTGCCAACCTTTAGATGCTTCGGCTCGATGACGATCGACCAGATGTGGTTTTCGCGGTTGATTTCTTCCGTTGCCCTTACGCCCGCGTCAAGTTCCCCTTCAGGCAGCATGTAACGCGCGATCTCGGTGCCATTGATATAGACAGCAGCGGCATCGTCAAACGTGAGTTGACCCAACAGCGGCTTCGATGCCTGTTCTGCTGTGAGCTCAAACATCTTCCGGAAACAGCCGATTGGCGGGAAAGAGTCTTTACCCTCGGCTAAATCTGTCTTGATATCGCTGTCGACGTAACCAAGAGGCGCGCCTCCAGATCCCCAGCCTGAATCGTCGAACTCTGGCTTGAACCAGTCTTTTGGCATCGAATCGCCGGACCAGTAGTTCCATTCTGCATCGCTGGCGATGATCGGTGGTTCACCCGTATCGAACTGCTCGAAAATGATTGTCTCTTCGTGCTGCACAGATTTCGCAATTTCGGCGCTGGTTTTGTCGCATGAAACCAGCTCGACATCATGCAACAGATCGCTGCTGACGCCGCCGCGATTGTGGACGCTGACTGCCAGCAAGTTGTCACCCTCTTGCAGCTGCCCGGCATCGATCACGAATGTCCAATATCGGCGTTCAGGATTGGTAGTCGTCGCCGCATATTGATTCGTCACATCGCCAGCCGGCAAGTTTCTGCGGTAGATTTCTTTTCCGTTCAGATAGACGACGGCAGCATCGTCATTCATGATCCGGCCGATCGCCGGCTTGTCAGCAAGTTCTTTCGCAACTGCGAATTTGGTTCGAAAGTACGCAACAGGGTTCTTGTTCTCAGCGTCGTCG
>JAGQPC010001164.1 GCA_020426925.1 Planctomycetales bacterium
CAGCTACCGCGGTCGCCTACGGTCTACCGGAAGAGGACGCGATGAAGGCGATCACTCTGTACCCGGCCCAAATTCTGGGAGTCTCCGAACGCATCGGCTCGTTGGAGGTTGGAAAAGACGCCTCTTTAATCGTGACTGACGGATCGCCGCTGGAAACGTGGGTCAGCGTGAGTGCTGCGTATCTTCGCGGAGCGCCAATCGATTTGACAGACAAACACAAGACTTTGTGGCAGAAATACCGTAAGAAATACGGCGTTCAGGTTGGTGAACAAACCGGTGGGGCAAGCAAGTAATTTTCACTAAAAAGTTCAGTCAGTCTCTTGATCCATTCAAAATAGAGAATTAGCATAAACAAAATAGGTTTAGTAAAAGTTTTTCGGTTTGCCCTGCGCACTTCTTTGACACATCTTGTGGAGAATCGTTTCGATGCTTCTCAAAACATTACAGTTGGCTTCGATCGGCTGTTTCCTTTTTGCGACTCAGGCGTTTGCCGGAATCGGTCTTCACTATTCTGGGGTCCCGGCTTCTGGTCCAGGCGAAGATTTCAATTTTGCTGTCTCGTCGACAACCGTCGCTCCGCACATGGTTGACCATGGCGACCCATCGGAGCCATCCACACCGTTCTTCAATGTGTTTCTGCAGCTGCGTGATTTCTCGGTCAGCTACAAACCAGGCCGAATGCCAATGTTAGGAGGTGGCGCCGGTGGTGGTGGGTTTGGCGGAAATTTTCGCGGCGGGTCATTTAGTGGAATCATCGCAACGAACTCACCGAAGCGCGGCAAACGAACCACATCATTTGGCTTACCAGGCGTTGGTGGCGGCGGCTTTGGTGCAGGGAGTTCTGGTTACGGCTTCCAGGTTATCGAAGGTGACGAACAAGGATATGGTCCTGGAGTAGACGGCGGCGGCACAACATCGCCAGGGCAAACTGTTAGCGGCACACATGGAATCGTTTGCATTACCAATACAAATCCTGGCGGCGACGATCATGGTCACCATGGGCACGAAGGTGGTGGCGAAGGTGGTGGACCTGAACCAACTGCGGTTCCAGAACCAAGTGCGATCGCGATATGGTCACTGATTGCTGGAACTCTGATATTTGGCACGCGACGAATGGCCAGCATCTAAGCCGCGTTTAGTCGAAAACGAATGCAGGAATCAAGGCCGCACTATCGCTTGATAGTGCGGCTGTTTCTGTTTAGCGTTTCTGACTTTTCGCAGCACTGCGACTCACGGCACACTTGGCATTTCGAAAACGGCACAAGTTGTGCGTGGAGAGGAGAGTGACGGTCTGATTCATTCGCTGCCTCTCAAAGTCTGACAACATGAAACGCAGAATATCCTGGCACACGGTAATTCTTCTATTAGGTTTTGCGGCACTTTTTGTGTGGTCATATGGCAACACTCTGTTGTCGCTCGTCGACGTTTGGAGGTCGAATCCAGATTACCAGCATGGGTTCGCCGTGCTGCCTGTTGCCGTGGCTATTCTGTGGCGCCGCCGTTACGAACTTGAAAGTGAAACCGAGGTTTCTCTTTGGGGGCTCGTTCCTATTGCGCTGGCTGCGGCCATGCGTTGCTTTGCGGTACGCTTCTACTTCATGGAGTTAGACGCCTGGTCCATGCTGATTTGGCTTTGCGGGGCGTTTTGGGTTGCTGGTGGTTTTCGCTTTCTGTCGTGGGCGGCACCGGCGATACTCTTCTTGGGTTTTGCAGCTCCATTGCCAACGACAATTGAAATGGCCCTGAGCTATCAATTGCAGCACGTCGCAGCTGCAGGCAGCGCGTTTACGCTGCAGTGCTTCGGCCGACCGGCAATTCTAGATGGAACGACAGTACTGCTTAACGGGATTGAACTTGATATCGAACACGCCTGCAGTGGCCTGCGGATGTTCTTTGGCACATTTGCTGTTGCTTTCGGTTTTGGCATGCTCGGTAAAGCTGGAAATCGAATTACAGCACTTCTTGTACTTCTAGCAATTCCAGTTTCGGTGATTGCCAACATCGTGCGAATCTCCGCGACCGGTTTGATGTTTGAACTAACAAACGACGAAATCGCGAGACGCCTAGAGCACGATTTTGCTGGGATCGCAACGATGCTATTCGTGCTGTTCACCTTTGTCTGTGTCAGCCTGCAAATAAAACGATGGCGAATCGCGTCGGACCGCAACCCTCATGCCTTCGCTCGCAGAATCGCATTCTGGCCGATAACGATCGCACTAATATTGGGCGGAGTGTTTTATATTCATCATGTTCAAGCGAAAAACGCGTTGGGCCAACTCGTATCGCTTGCGCAGCAAGCCGAGGCTATGCAATCACAGAGCGAGGTGGCACGGTACTGGGACTTGGTCCTACGCATGGCCCCTAGGCACACTGCGGCCTTGGAAAAATTGTCTGAGATCTTAATTGAGTCACATGATTCGAACGCGCGCCAGCGAGCTCTCCAGCTGGCTACTCGGGCATGCACGATTGATCCCACGAACTTGGATTTTGCAAAGCATCGGATTGAAATTGCCAATGCACTTTCCGCTCACGGTGACACGATCGCGGCAGCAAACCGAATCTTGTCGAATCCTGCTATTGGCGACCCTGTCAACCGCGAGTATCTCCGCTTCGCATCACGGTGGAAGGCCAACGCTGTTTACAGTTTGATGCACTCACTCGATTCACCTGGGCAGCTTACCTGGGAGGATTTGGGTGAAGCGCTGGAACGTGCAATTAAAGACGACCCTGGCTATCCACAGCACTATTTACGACTGGCGATTAACTACCGCACTCGCATCAAGAGTCGCGGCATCGAGGAACTAGCCGAAGCCGCTGACAACACCATCAAGCTGATGATGGACAAGAATAGCGAATCGTCGGAAGCGTGGCTGGCTCGCTACCGATATGCCCAACAATTTCAAGCGTCACCAGATTCGGACGAACAGCAGCTTGCCGAAATAGATTCATACCTGGACCGCGCATTGGAACTTCATCGTGGCGATGCTACGAAGAACGCCCACATCCTTGTATCCGGTGCAGAGCGAGAGCGGCAGCGTGGCAACATAATGGAAAGCGTCAAGCTTTTCGAGCAAGCTATTGCAGTGGACCCTGCCGACGCTCGCCCGTATCTAGCGATTAGTCAAATGGTCGTGCAGCCCGGCATTCCGGAATCGTTGGATACTGCGATCGAGGTGCTGCATGATGGCATTCG
>JAGQPC010001165.1 GCA_020426925.1 Planctomycetales bacterium
AGTGGGCGATCGCAGGACATCGTAGAATCGATGCCGCCTAGCTTGCTGCAGCATCACTCCAAGTCGGTTTACAGAAAAACGATCCTCCAAACCGAGCGAGATAGTCGTAATACGCCAGCTCGTTCTTCATCGCTGTTTTTGAAGCATTTTCTCGCAGCTGAATCGTCAGATTAGTTCCGTCCATTTGTAAATACCCCGTTCGTTGTTGCCAGTCAGCGTTCGACCACGATTCTAGCTCATTCAATACTTTGGCCGCTAAGCGATCACTGCCACTCGTGATCTGCCATTCATCACCAACGAGTCGTGCTTGATCGCTCGTGGCAACCGTTCGGCCATTGTGGCAGTTCGTTAACGTAAGCCGGTTGTCTTTCGTGGACACCTCTGCCTGAACTTCGTCGGCCACTTTCCGGTACCGAGGGCGGCCACACGCAAATCGCTTGGTTGCCACAAAACACGAATGGCCAATTTCTGCTATTCCATAGGAGTGCAAACAGGACAGTTTACACCTACACTGCTCAAGCCGATCACGAACGGCCTTTTCCAGCGACAAAGGCAGATAATAGCCTCCAACTGCCCATAGCAAGCTCCGTGGCAGCTCAACATTTGAATCACAGAGGCGGAAAAACATCTCCGCTCCGCTAAGCGGTTGTGATGCATAAATTACTTGTCGCCGCTCACACGCGGCCAACTTCATCGCCCGCAAAAACGTGGGAAAGTGTAAATATGTATCCACGAATGGTGCATCGCCGGTCAGCCCTAGCGATGCCGTATAACCGCTGATAATCATCGCGCTTGAGTTGAAGAACCTCCGTTGATCGGGAAAGGCGTTTAGTATCTGCGAGACTCGGCTGGGGCCGCTTCCCTCGATCACGCGGAAGCCATATGGATCTTTCGACGTCGTCCCTGCGGCATACGAGTAGATTAAACCTTGAGTATTCATGTCACTGTTTACCTATGTAAGTCGTTGTGTTCCAAACAAAATTTCAAAAGGCGGCTCGGTATCAAGGAAGTTCATCCGGTGTTCACGAACGATTGTCCCCTTGACGTCCCAGGTCCGCATGTCGAACCATCGGTCAAGCAGGCGCATGAGGTGCAAAGGTTGCCAAATGGTCGTTGGAATCCATTCTTCACCGTACGAAAACACGCCTTTCGTCCAATTCGATCGCTCCTCAGTCCAAGCTTGCTGCCAATTCATCAGCTCACGAGCAAGCTGTTGGATGGGTCTCGAGGTAAAAGAATCACTCGGAACAACGAATGATACAGATCCTCCAGGCGCTAGCATGGAGTCGATCTTTTTGAAAATATTCACGAGTGACAATTCGTCGTGAATGTGATTGAGATACCACGTCGCCGAAATATGGTCGAAACGCAAATCGCCGGGGTCGTATTCTTCGAAGGCTGAACAGACGAATTGGAAATGTTCGCCAAGCCCTTGCTCGTTCGCGATACGAATCATTTCTGCAGAACTGTCGACACCCACAACCGTTTCACTGAATCGCTTCAGCGTTCTAGTCGATTCGCCATAGCCACAGGCAATATCGAGGCTGAGCATGCACCGTTTGTCCAGCCAAGTAGACAAGGATGACGAATGACAGTGACGAACGCCGTCATAGTGCTCCTGAACGGGATCACACGAATTCTTGAATCGATCGTAGTTTTGCCATTGCTTGGCCCGACAGGAGGGTCGGTGAAAA
>JAGQPC010001166.1 GCA_020426925.1 Planctomycetales bacterium
AAAACGCGGTTGGATTTTCGAGTAGTGGCCGCAGGCTTCTGCCGGCAATGTTTTTGGGACTGGCGATATCGGCCAAGTCAATTACCGTTGGATAGATGTCAACAAATTCGACGATTCGGTTGCAATCGGAGCGAGTTTGGCTGAACGATGGTGCTCGGATGATCAATGGCGATCGAGCTGATTGCTCGAACAAGGTCCGCTTTTGCCAAATGCCATTGTGCTCGCCCAAGTGATAACCGTGGTCGCTCCAGAACACGACGATGGTGTTTTCGGCGAGTTGCAGTTCGTCAAGTACGTGCAGCACGCGCCCCACCTGCGCATCGATGAACGACACGCACGCGTAATATGCCTGTGTCGCTCTTAGCAAAGTCGGTTCATCGAGCCCGTAATTTGGGATAGCACAATTGTGCGCAAATGCTGCGGTTGGGATGTCATCGCGGTCATTTGCTGGTGCAAAAGGCAGTCGCAATGAGTCGACAGGATACATGTCGAAATATTTCTTTGGCGCGACGTAGGGCGTGTGAGGGCGGAAAAATCCCACGCCAAGAAAGAACGGCTGACCTTGTTTCTCACGCATGATTTTGATCGCTTCGGTCGCGATCATGCCGTCCGTTTGTTCGCTATCTTTCCCGTCAGCTGCGAGCCAACTGAGTGCCGCGCTGATTTTGCGATGAGGTTCCGCGTTGAAGATGAGGTGTTCTTCGGATTTGTCTCGACCTTTTGGGTTTACAGTCTGCTGCCACGACGGCGCATCGTCGAAACCGTCAGTGCCAATTGCGGCTGGCACGTTGTAGTGATAGATCTTCCCGACTCGAGCAGCGAAGTATCCTGCCTTTTGAAAAGCCTGCGGCAGCGTAACGACATCAGGAACCTCGTCCCGAAAATGGCGGTCGAGATCGTACACTTTGATTTGATCCGGCCGTAAGCCGGTCATGACTGATGCTCGCGTTGGATTGCAAAGCGGCAGCTGATTGTACGCTCGTTGAAAACAGACACCTGACGCGGCCAAGCGATCGATGTTGGGCGTTTTCGCGATTAGGTCTCCGTAGCATCCGAGCGTGCATGCCAAATCATCAACGGCGATGAACAGAACGTTCGGTTTTGACTCGCATTGGTCGGCAAGCTGTACACTGGCGAATGAAGCCGCGACGAGTAAAGCCGAGCGCAGAAGTGGTTTGGACATGGGATGTGGGCTGAAAGGGTGCGCGGAGTCGTGAGCTACGGTGGGCCCGGCGAACGGAGTCGCCGGACTACGAAATTCCTACGCACCAACGATTTCTGGGACGATTTGACCGTGGACATCGGTTAGTCGCATGTCTCGACCGCTGAAGCGGACGTTCAGTCGTTTGTGGTCGATGCCGAGCAAATGAAGCATGTTGGCGTGCATGTCGTGGACGGTCAGCTTGTTTTCGATGACTCGATAACCGTATTCGTCAGTCGCGCCGTAGATCGTGCCTCCTTGAACTCCGCCACCGGCCATCCAAAGCGAAAAGCCCTGCGGGTTGTGATCCCGGCCGCTTCCTTGTGCGAACGGCGTGCGGCCGAACTCTCCAGAGAAAACGATGAGCGTCGAATCGAGCAACCCGCGTTGCTTCAAATCGGTGATGAG
>JAGQPC010001167.1 GCA_020426925.1 Planctomycetales bacterium
CAATGCCACCTGTTCTTTCCTGAGCGACTGCGACCGATCACGTAACTCCTCGACGAGCGTCATTGCGGAATCCGCTTTGCTCTTGGCAATGTCGATCTCGACGCCGGCGACTACTCCCTCGGCGGCAACTTTGCCTTCGTAGTCTTTCTGCACCGCCTCGTGGTCAGCTTCGGCTCGTCGAATTTCAAATGGCAGATTCTTCAAGGCCGTTTCGATCTTCGCCAACGATGCGTTGGCTTCTCCTAATGCTGCTTCTAGATGAACCGGCTGGTTGAACCGGGTTTCTGCCGCCTTGTAAGCAGCGTTGGCTTCATCTAGTTCTGCCTGACGAAGTTCAAAGTCGGCCAGTGCTCGGTCATGCGCAAGCTTGGCATCGTCTTTCACGAGTTCTGCGATAGCGTCGCCTGACTTGACCGGCTGGTCTTCAACAACCAACAGTGTTTCAACGACGCCCGGTGCCAGAGCGGCGACTCGGATCGGCGTGGGCCTAGGCTCGATCCAGCCAGCCGCCTGGAATAGCGGCGTGCCTTCCTGGCGGACTTCGGCAGTCGTCGAGAATACTGGCACCACCGTCACCAGCTTGGGCGGGAACATCAGGTCTCGTGATGCCCACGCCACCAGTGACAGGAATCCAACGATCAGAATCAACGGCAACACGTACCGCGTCAGTACGTGCCGACGAGTCTTGACGCTGCGTTGCCCCATGCTGCCACGGTCGATAGCCAGTTCTCGAAGATCAACATCGGTAGTCATGGTTCACTTCATTTCTTTACGAATACGCCGCTGGCAAGCACGGTGAGATTTCCGGCGTCGTCACGTTGAGCTTTGCCTTGGACAACAACCGTCGATAGCTCTTTGACATTCAGCAGAGTCTTGGCGTCTGCTTTTACGAGCTCACCGTTTTCGTCCACGACTTTGACAAGTGCTGTTGCACTCGGGAGCTTTGACGTTTCGCAGCAGTAGTCCCATGGCTTTGGGCAGTTGTCGCCGGGGATGTCGCTGCACGCTTTGAGTGATCCATCTACGATAGAAAATGCCGCTCGACCATCGATCCACGGATTCTCGCTTCCACCAATGCGACCTGTGATGACCACATCGTCACCGTCACTGGCGTTCTCTCGAACTTGGATGACATCTCTGGCCTCTTTCGGCTCAGCAGTGAGTAGATATTTTGAGCCATCTACACTCGCAGCCGGTGTCGAATTCGGTTGGCCTGTTCCTGATTGTGTCGTCGGTTCCTGCGAACACCCGATCATTGCCAGAACAGCGAGTATTGCAACATGCTTTTTCATTACAGTCTCCTGATTTCGAGTAATCGGTCGCACCATGTAGCGACCATTTGAATCAAACCGCTTTGAGCCCATCTACGACGGGCATTCGTAATGCTCGGATTGCCGGGGGAATCGCCCCAAAGAAACCGAGCGACAATCCAACTCCACATCCGATCAACACAGCCACGCTGTCGATGCGAAGCGAGAACGCTCCCATCGTGAATCGCACTGCGAAGCCGTTGACAAAGAACAAGGCGACGAATGCCGCCAGCAGACTGGCTCCCGCTGCCAACAACATCCCTTCCTGAATCAGACTTACGACGATAGCTCTGCGCATAAAACCAATCGTCTGCAGCGTTGAGAGTTCCGGGATGCGGCCCACGACCGCCCCGTACATCGTGTTTAATCCGGCGAAGACACCGGCACCGAAAACAAGCAGCACGACGAGCCACGCCAGCCAGCGTACAGGGCCATAATCTTTCTGCAACGTGGCGTAGTATTCAGTCTCTTGCATCGCTTGGAGTTCGAGGTCAAGCCGTTCCTTGCAGAACAAGTCGATGTCGGCGAAGTCGCCACTGGAAGCAAGTGTCACTGCAACTATGCTGAGGTCTTGCCGCTTCATCGCCTGCTGCAAGTCGTCGAGCCGACACCATGCCTCGGACTCGAAGGCAGCACCGCCTGCCGAAAAGATGCCGCTGATTTTCCACGTCCGCCCTTCAAACGTGATCGCCTGCCCAATCTGAGCTTCCGTTTCCGTGGCACCAAACTTCGTTGCCGCCATGCGCCCCAACATGACTTCGCCGCTCTTTGGCCAGTTGCCTTCTTCGATCTCAACCTGCCGTCGCACCAGCAGTGCCGACCGAGTGACTCCACGGACAAGTCCCATCGCAGCTTCCTTTTCACCGACACCGACCTGTGTGCCAAGGTACAGTTCCGGCGACACGTACTTCTGCCCGAAGCGTTCTTGAATTCCTCCAACACTGGCCGGAACCAGATCACTCGTTCTCATCGGAATCGATGAGTATTCAAGGTTCTCGCCCATACCCAACGAGAAGATCACCGCTGTTTGAGGATCACCACTCACAGCAAGCGACCGCTCCAACCCACGTATGAAGCCGACAACAACGAACACCAGCACGATCACCGTCGTCAGTCCAAAAAACGTCAGACAGGTTCGTAATGGGCGCCGGAAAAGATTTCGAATTGCGTACTCCCAAGGGAGCAAGCGAAAGAACATGATGACAGACGCTTTTCAGTCGAGTCCTTGGTGCGGATTAGCTAGGCGCATGAGGAACGAGCACCTAGACCGAGCGGAAAGAGCATCAGAGTCAGAAACCCAAACCGAGCGATATTTCACCCGGCAGGAAACTCTCTGCTCCGCACTCATCAAGTGAGTAACGATGAGTGCAGCGTGCGCACAAAGCGACCGTGATTCTTGGAGCCGGAGCAACAATAGTGTTCGACACCAACCTCACGAATTCGAGTTAATGGAATTGCGATGGACTCGGTAGTGTCCAATAGTGGAAGGGAAACTGAAGCATCGGCGCAATCAAACTCAGAGGGCTTCTCAAAAACTGCCCCACCGCAAATGCCTTGACAATTCGACTCAACGGGTCGTGGAACGTCGCGGCCTTTCTCTTCGCGGGAGTCCGCACAGCAACAGGTCGCCGCGTCGCGCAGAATGCAGAGATCGGTCACTTTATCAATACCGCATTCATCGACAGCGCAGTAATGGCAAACACCATTGTCGCACCGCACGGGGCAGGCAACGACAGCCACTGTCAGCAATAGAGAAACAAGACGATCAAACATTCTAGATCCTCAGCGTATCACTACATAATACGCCGGGTTTGTAGGTCGAGCAATCTGAACTCTTGAGGTTCAGGGGCGAACGGACAAACTGTCCGTCAAAAGTTGGCCGTCAATGACGCTGGATGCGGCCCGAAGCTCCCGAATTGAATCCAGATACGACAGGTTGACCTGCAAATACGTCTGCTGGGCGGTCAGCAAGGTGAGGTATTCGACTTGCCCTTTTTCGTAAGCGTCCGTCACGAGCTTCAGAGATCGTTTCGCTCGTGGCACCATTCGGTTGCTGTATCGATCTGCCTGCTGTCGGGCGTTCGCATACCGTCGGTACGCTACGGCCAGTCGATCTTGTAAATCGAGTTCAATCCGCTTGACCTCATTGCACGCACGAACCCACTCCGCTTCTGCATTCCGAATGTTGCCCTGATTTCGATTGAGGACCGGGATCGGTATGCCGACTTGCACGTTAGTGACGTTATCGTCGGTGACGTTGTGGTGACGGTGGCTAACGGAAAGATCAATGTTCGGGATCGGTTCCTTTTTCGCTCGCTGAATGACGATCCTAGCACGGTCCACTCGCATTCGAGCCGCCTGCAATGCGGGGTTTCCGTTTAGTACCCTTGCATAGCAACTTTCCCATTCGAGAATTGGTAGATCACCGTCAAGTTCACCGGTCACAGGACTCTTTTTCATCGTCGGCAAGCCAATGACCGCTACCAACCGACGCCACGCCTCAACCTCTTGATTAACAGCGTTGTCCAGCAGAATATGCGATTCATCGGACCTGATTTCCGCCTGCAACAGGTCATTCTCAGTTCCCTGTCGTCCTTCGATGAGCTTTTCTGTTGCACTGACAAGTTTATCACCAATCTGGGCAAGTTCCTTCATCAACATCACTCGACGCTGAGCCACCAATGCGTCGTAAAAGCGAACTCGCACGTCGCTTAGGATTCGCTGCTCCTGAGCATGGAATCGGAAGTGAGCCTCATCGATTTCTTTCCCGGCAATAGCCTGATCGAGCCCGAGTTTGCCGCCGGTAATGAACCTCTGACTGATGAAGCCACCCTGCTGCCCGGAAGTGCCACGAAGCCCCATCTCCACCCCGTGGTATCCAACGACGGGATTCGGATACAAACCGGCTTGCACCTGGTTGCCGCGAGCCGCATTCATTCGAGCCGCAGCCGAAGCCACTGTGGGATTGTTCTGAATTGCAATGCCTTCAAAATCAGCGAGCGTCAGCGATTCCACTCGCTCAGGTTCCTGTATCGCTTCGACCGGATCGGACGACATTTGAGCCTCGCTAGCATGCCTTCGACCCAGCGAAGTTTGCCCGACAACCAGTGTTGGTGTAGTGGCAAACAGAAGGAGTAGTAAGACAATTCGCAGCACGATACGACATCCCTGCCGGTAATAGCGACGAGCGAGACCTGACTGCAACGAGAAGATGAAACAAACCCAATCATCACTTCATCCCTATCGGTTGTACTACCCGCTATAGTCCTGCCTGGTCATTAAAGGCCTGCCCACCGCTTTAGTCCTCAAAGCTTAACGCCAGGCCTTTCACGGTACCGATCTTATATAGGCGAACACTTGTCAATCAATCGGCGACGCGGACGTCTTGTTGTTCGCTCCTCGTCACAAGGCTACCGTTCCGCGATAGGCCCGATTGCCGAAGACCTTCAGTCGATGTGTTAGAAGATTCTGCCAACAAGTCCGTGAAAACACCGCCGTCAATTTTGCGATACTTTCGGGGGGCAGCGGGTTCATCATCCGCTGAAGTTGGCCCACCGGGCGAGGTTGCTGCGGTCATTTTCCCTTCTGAGTTTACGACGCGAGACAGTGCACTAAGGTTTGGCGTCACGCTCGGCGAACGACATCCCCTCCGGGATCTGCGTCGGCAAGCGACCTATGCAGATAAGGAATAGGTGGGAAGGCCTTTCGTGCCGTGACTGCGTGGTGTATCGTCGTTGATCGACTCCAATTGATTAGCAGTCAAGGCACTGAGTATGCACAAGGTATTGATCATCATCGGGGACGCGACTGAGACTCTTGATACGATGTATCCGTACTATCGAATTCAAGAAGCTGGATTCCAGCCGATCGTTGCGGCTCCGGAAAAACGGAAGTACCAACTGGTGCTGCATGAAGTAAAACCAGGCTGGACAATCACAAAAGAATGGGAAGGCTACACACTCGACGCGGACATTGCGTTTAAGGACATCCAGCCCGAAGAGTACCTAGGAATTCTGTTCTCCGGCGGTCGTGCTCCAGAATACATTCGATACGACGAAGACCTAGTTCGAGTGACTCGGCACTTTTTCGACACGAACAAGCCGATCGCGTCGGTTTGTCATGGAGTGGAAATTCCTGCGTACGCGAATTGTGTGAAGGGGCGTCGAATGGCAACGGTCCCTAAATGCAAATTCGATTTAGAAGTTTGCGGAGGAACGTTTGTCAACGAGCCGTGTGTGATCGATGGGAACTTGATCAGCGGCCGCACATTTCACGACAACGGACGCTACGTTGGTCCGTGGATCAAGCTTCTGGAGGAAGCCGCCGCGAACGCTAGAGACGCGTGCTAGTAGTTCAACGCACCTTAGTTTTCGGGTAGCTCGTAGTGGATCTTGCATAAGATCCCGTCTGCCAGGAAGTTTA
>JAGQPC010001168.1 GCA_020426925.1 Planctomycetales bacterium
GCTGGAACGCAATACGGACCGCGACGCGTTTTCGTTCATCCTTGGCGAAACGCAATCTGGAGCATCGTTAACCGTCACCGGGATCGGAATTGGCTCCGGACAAAATCTGGACGCCGTTTTGGAAATTCAAGACGCAAGCGGGCAAATAGTTTTTGTTGATGATCCGGCCGATTCGTACAACGCGTCAATTTCCGCGCCGCTTCTGCCCGGAAAGTACACCGCGATTGTTCGCAGCAACGGAGAGTATGGTCGAGTCGGCCAATACACGTTGAGCGGACACATCGACGAGTCCACTTCGGTCGTTAATGGTTTCTCGCGAGTCGCGCCGCTGGGAAGCACTGCGATGGCTACGACTGTGGACGGAGCCTTGGACTATCCGGACGACACGGACACATTCGTTGTTCTAGGGCAAGCCGGCCAAGTCCTTTCCGTCATCGTCACGCCAACCAATCCTCTGGCGGTGTTGGAAGCAAATCTCTCTTCCATCGCTGAACCGGTTGCCTCCCGCGGCCCAGGACAGCCGATTGTAATCGCCAATCAACTGCTCGACGGAACCGATTTGTCGTTAGATATCAGCGGAACATCGGTCGGAGATTACACCGTCGAATTTGGCGTCAATCAGAGCTTTGAAGTCACGGCCTCCGGAATCCGTGGTTCGGATTCCCGAGATCCCGCGACGATTGGACAATCTTTCTCGAACGGAACTTCTCTGTGGAATGTGTCGGGCGTGAGTGGAGACGGAACAGATACGCGGACTTCTTTGGTTCCGCTTGGCGCAACATGGACGTACCTCGATGACGGCTCAAATCAGCAGAAAGAGTGGCGGCTGGCCGATTTCGATGATTCAACTTGGCAATCCGGCGCAGGCCAATTCGGCTATGGGGAAGGCGACGAAAACGTTCGGCTGCAACAAGACCGCATCACTGGATCTCGAATCCGCACGTTCTACTTTCGTCACGAATTCTACGTCGACGACGCTTCTGCGATTCGTGATCTAACTCTAAAACTGCTGCGTGACGACGGAGCAGCCGTCTACCTAAACGGCACGGAAGTGCGGCGAGACAACCTCGTCGCGAATGCATCGTTCACAACGTTTGCCTCGACTGCAGTCGTAGAAGATCGGTTCTTGGATTCGACGGTGGATCCTAAGTTGCTTGTCGACGGAAGGAACGTGTTAGCCGTCGAGGTCCATCAAGCGTCCAATACCAGTGATGACCTAAGTTTCGCATTGGAGTTGATCGCCAACGCCATTCCTCAACGTGCGTCGACTGAATTGATCGCAAAACAATCGACATGGAGTTATCTTGACGATGGCTCGGATCAGCGCGAAGCGTGGCGAGAGCCCGAGTTCGATGACGCGTCGTGGGCTCATGGTGCAGGGAAGCTCGGCTATGGCGACGGAGACGAACGCACACGACTTTCCTCAACCGCCAACGGCGTCCCGACTCGCACTTTCTATTTTCGTCGGGACTTTTTCGTCGCTGACGTCGGTGCGATAGACGAATTGGTAGCAAACATCAACTATGACGATGGACTTGCAGTATATGTGAATGGAATTGAAGTAGCGCGTTCGAACCTAGCACGCAATGCTGAACATCAAACACTTGCCGATGAGTCGAAGACTCCTGAAGGGACATTCGATCCGTTCGTGATCGATCCATTGTTTCTGAATGAAGGTACTAATACGATTGCCGTGGAGGTACATCAGCACGACGATGCGAGCAGCGACGTGAGCTTTGACTTGGAGCTGATCGCATACAACGCCGCACTAGAAGTCGACGAGTATGAGTTCGATGTCCCGGTAGAACTCATCGGAAGTACGATCGATGTCGCGTTAGTTGCAGATCAGATGTTCGCCGGAGAAACTCTTGTGCTGTTTACGCCGACAGGTGATCTCGCTACCGCCAAAACAGGAAGTGGCGATGCAGCGTTGGCAATCAGTGACTTCTTGATCAAAGAACCGGGAACGTATCGCCTACAGCTACTATCCGACGTGAAAGGCGACTATCAAATCACAATTGTCTCTGATGCTGTTGCAACTTACATGTTTGACGAATTGCCTCCGCTTCCGACCGCCGATCGCTTGGTCGGATTCTTGCCGTTTGGCGAATCGGATGTATATAAATTCGAAGCGACAGCCGGCGAGCACACCTTGTCGGTTGACTTTCCGTTTGACACTCCTGACCGATCAACAGAAAACGATCTGCAAGTTTCGATTCTGGTGTTTCGACCGGACGGTACGATTCTCACAGCAAGCAACGACGGAACTCTGAATGTCACGTTGGAAGCGGCGACGTACCAAGTCGAGGTGCTGGCCATTTCGGGCTCTGGCGAATACCACTTTACCGTCGCCGGGCCACCTGCGATTTTCGCCAGCGACCTGAACGGCGATGGAGTAACAACTGCTGATGACATCGATTATCTGTGCGAAGCAGTCCGCTCGGACAATCGTTTACTCGATCAAAACGGCGATGGCCAAATCGATTTTCTGGACGTCGAACACTTCGTCACGAAGCCCCTGGGAACAACCTTTGGCGACGCAAATCTAGATGGCGTTTTCAACTCGACCGATTTCGTTGCAGTTTTTGACGTGGCGGAGTACGAAGACGACATTGACGGAAACTCGACATGGGCCGAAGGAGATTGGAATTGCAGCGGAGACTTTGACACTGCCGATCTTGTCACTGCGTTTACGTACGCCGGATATTCGGCCGCTGCATCGCCCCGCACTTCTCCGGTAAACCGTGATCTTGTTGCGGCGCGAACTCTTGAATCGCACGATCGTGAATCTGATGATTCGAACAAAGCAACTACGCCACATCAAGCTCGCTCTGTGTGGAACGTTTCTGCCAAAGTGCTTCAGCCAAAATCGGTGGACGCGGTGTTCTTGGCGTGATGTACGCTGACGCAGGCGACTCGTAGCGGCTATCATTGAATGCAGCACAAGCATGTGGCCCTTGAACTAAACGTGTAATGACTAACGGTTGACGTGCGCGAAACCATTACCAGTTTGCAGAACACTAGAGTCAAAGCGGCCGTGCGGTTGCGCGAGCGTCGAGCTCGACAGCAACAGAACCTGACGCTGATTGACGGAATTCGCGAGATCGAACGGGCTCTCAGTGCTGGAGTTGACATCCAGCAGGCGTTCGTGTCGGAAGAACACCAACTCGATTTGGAAGCTCTTGTTAATCGTCTCGACCAACACGGAGCTGAACCGGTTCTTGTAACAGCGCGAGTGTTCGAAAAAATCGCTTTCGGCAATCGCGGCGAAGGCATCGTAGTCACCGCGTCGCCTCCGCAACGAAGCCTCGCCGATCTTCCTCAAGCCGGCGACGCCGTGATTGGTGTAGTCGAGGCAGTTGAAAAGCCGGGGAACATCGGCGCTATTGTTCGATCCGCGGATGCTGCCGGAGTTTCGGGGCTCATTTTTGCCGATCCTCGCACAGACCTGTACAACCCAAACGCCATTCGCTCAAGCTTGGGTGTCATCTTCAGCATTCCCGTTTGTGCTGCGACAACCATCGAAGCAAAATCGTGGCTGTTGGAAACGAAAACGCAAATCTATGTCGCCCGAGTCGACGGCGCCGTTGACTACACCACTGCAAATCTTTCGGAGCGTGCAGCCATTGTGTTGGGGAGCGAAGCGAACGGTGTTTCGGAAGCTTGGCGAGACGACGCAGTCAGCGGCATCAAGCTCCCGATGCTCGGTATGGGCGACAGCCTTAACGTGTCGGTGACCGCTGGCATCTTGTTTTACGAAGCGTTGCGACAGCGTACTCGCTAGTGAGCCATCCGTGCTCTCAAACCGAAAAACGCTCGCCGCATTGGAGCACTCGATACGGCTGATCGAGACGTTCGCACTCTCGCACAAATTCGTCAGGAGCTTCCGTGTTGAACTCGAACATTTCGTAGTGACACGGGATGACCATGGAAGCTCCAATGTCTTTGGCCAACGATGCGGCCTCTCGCCCCCACAGATTGCCGGCGACTCGTCGCTCCGGCAGACGCCCATTGATAGGCAACAACGCCAAGTCGACATTGAACGGCTTCAGAGTGTCAACCATTCCGGAGTACAACATCGTGTCGCCGCTGTGATAAATCGAATACTTATTTCTACATTCGACGACTAGTCCGATGTATTTGCATTTTCCGGCATCGTCCAGATCAACCGTTTCATGCGCGGCCGGAACAGCGTGAAGCCGAAACGGTTCTAGCTCCAGACTCGGTTCCGTCGGATCGATTGGTGTCAACCGTTCGGCGTCGACTTGCAAACGATCAGCAGCGAATTCTCGATTCGCGGTCGGAACCACAACCGTCAGATTTGGATTTACATCCAACAGCAGACCAAGCGTTTCACCGTCCAAATGATCCGTGTGATTGTGACTGGACGTGACGACATCGATAAAATCCAACC
>JAGQPC010001169.1 GCA_020426925.1 Planctomycetales bacterium
TGACCGCAGCATTGGAGCACATCAGTACCAATGTGACTGCGATGCACATCGTAATCGCGGTCTCCATCTTCGTTGTCACCGCGAGCGCCGAACATATTCCCAGCACTTGCAGCGCGATGGGATTATTGTTGACCAACGGATCCAGGATCATTTCTTTGGTCTTTGCATCAGCCATTGTTTGCGCCTCGGCTCGACTGTGCTTTCAGTTTTTCCAGGAACGGAGCGAACGCGTCGCCGCACCAGTACCGAACTAGGTTTGAAACACCGCGGCTCGTGATCGTGGCCCCACTGAGCCCGTCGATTTGATGGATGGCGTTTGGGTTGTTTTCGTCCACCGCACCTTTGATGACTTCGATTTTCATCTCGCCGGAATCGTTCGCGAGAAGTTTCCCCACCCAGCTCGCTTTCCAGCTTTCTCGATCGACTTCACCTCCCAGGCCTGGAGTTTCGGCATGTTGGTAGAAGGTGATTCCAGCGACCGTATTCAAATCTGCTTCTAACGCGATGAATCCGTAAAGCGTCGACCAAAGGCCTTTTCCGTTTACAGGCAGAATGATTTTTTTCAGCTGTTCGCCTTCATTGATGAGGTAGACCTTGCTGTATTTTTCACGCCGTTTGATGCCTGCGATGTCGGCGTCCGCTTCAATGGCAACACTCGTTTCGGCGGACTTCGATGCAGCAAGTTGATCGTACGAGTCGGCCGAAGCCACGTCTTCTGGAACGTCATCGCCCGTTTCGAGATCGATTAAACGAATCTGAACGTTCTTGAAAAGTTCATCGATATCTGCGCCGTCTTCGTACAGTCCAGCGGCGATGAGAATGTTCTTCTTCTCGAAGCGTGCCTTGTTTGCCTCTTGCTGTGGACGCAATCCGACCGCCGCCGCAGACACGAGCACGGAACATACGATGCAAAGAATGGCTGCAACCGATAGGGTGCCGCCCACGGTATCACGCGGCATAACGAGCCTTCCTTCGTTTAACATTTGCTTGAATGACGTAGTAATCGATCAAAGGCGCCATCACGTTGCCGAACAAAATCGCCAACATGATTCCTTCCGGAAATGCTGGATTGATTACGCGAATTAGGATCGTCATGACGCCGATCAAGATTCCGTACAGCCACTTTCCTGTCGCGGTCATCGCGGCGGAAACGGGATCAGTCGCCATGAATACCGTTCCAAATGCGAATCCACCAATCACCAAATGCCAGTGGGGGCCGAGTGCGAAAAGGGCGTTCTTTTCACTGCCAACCAACCAAAGTATCGTCGACAATCCGAATGCTCCCAGAAGGACGCCGGCCATAATTCGCCAACAGCCTATTCCAGACCGAATTAGCAACGCGGCCCCAAGCAGGCAGGCGAGCGTCGACGTTTCTCCCATCGATCCCTGAACCGTTCCGAGGAAGTTTTGCATCCAGCTGAGGTTCACTGCTTCCGCGATGTTGACCGGACCATCAACTGGCAGTGTCGCTAGCACGCCAAGCGGTGTGGCTCCGGAAAAGCCATCAGCGGCAGTCCAAACTCGGTCGCCCGTAATGTCGCCAGCATGAGAAAAGTAGAGGAACGCGCGCGCGGTTAACGCCGGGTTCAAGAAGTTCTTCACCGTACCGCCGAAAACCTCTTTGCCAATCACAACTCCGAAGCTAATCCCGAGCGCTACTTGCCAAAGCGGGATTGTTGGCGGCAGCGTTAAAGGAAAGAGCATCCCGGTAACCAGAAAGCCCTCGTTCACTTCATGTTTGCGAACGATACTGAAGATTACTTCCCACAAGCCGCCGACCGTCATGCAGACGATATAAACCGGTAGAAAATACGCTGCGCCATGCAGTAAATTGTCGACAAAGCTTTGCGGGTCGAATTTGCATCCCAGCGATTCTAATATCGGTATTCGCCACGAATCGATATAAGTAATATCGCTGGACGACGCGATCGCCTGATTCGCCTGCAAGCCAGTATTGTAGAACGCCATGAAAATACACGGGGTCAGCGCGAGAATGACCGTGGTCATCATGCGCTTCAGGTCAAGTGAATCGCGAATGTGCGATCCAGTCGACGTCTTGTCGGCAGGCGTATACAGAAACGTATCGGCTGCTTCGTACAACGGATAGAACAAGCTGAGCTTGCCACCGTCCTTAAAAGCCGGTTCGATGCCGTCGAGTATTTTTCGCAAAAGCTTCATGGGGAACTTTTCGTATCGTTAGCCTTCGTGCTCTATATGAGTCAAACACCGCCGAAGCAGTGGGCCGTATTCGTTCTTGCCTGGACAGACGAATGTGCAAAGTGCGAGATCCTCTTCGTCCAGTTCCAAACAGCCCAGCATTTGGGCTGTTTCGGTATCGTTAACTAGCAACGATTTCAGCAGGGCCGTAGGCACAATGTCCAGCGGCACGACTTTTTCATACGTGCCGATCGGCACGATCGCGCGGTGGCTGCCTTCTGCGGACGTTGTGAAGGGAATCGAGGTCCGCGTGTCGTCGCTCGCAAAATTAGACGCGAAAGCACGTGTAATTGAAAACTTGTTAAGCCCTGGGAGTGCCCACCCCAGCAACTCTCGCCGGACTTCGTCGCTAATCGCAGTTAATTGTGTGTGGTAGCGCCCCAGAAAACCGGTCGTTTCGGCGATTGTACGACCAGACAACGCAGAACCGGAAACCACACGAATGGCGCCCTCCGCCGTGTTGCCGGTAATTAAGTTTTCTAATGCCGCTCCAACTCGCGTGCGGACAATCTTCGGATCCAAAATTCCTGGCCCCGAAACCGATACGATGCGGTCCGTAAGCAATCGCCCTTCGAGGAACAGACAACCGATCGCGACGACATCTTGGTAGCCAATGTGCCAGACCGTTTTTTGCTCGTTGACAGGATCTAATAAGTGGATGTGCGTGCCAGCTAGTCCGGCCGGGTGTGGACCTGCAAATTCTGTCACTCGAGCGACCGCGTCGACCGGAATGTCCGCGCTGCGAGCTTTACACAAATGCAAACACCCTGACGTTAACCGACTGATTACTTGCAGACCGTGAACAAAATAGCGTTCCCAATCAGGTTCCTTCAGCGCGATGGCAGGATCCACGGCAAGCGGGCTTGTGTCGATAGCCGTCACGAAGATTGAATGCGGTTCAGAGTCGATCGCGGGAACTTTGCTGTACGGTCTGGTTCTGAATGCTGTCCATAATCCAGACGTGACCAAGTTCGCAACGACTTTTTCGCGATCCAACTGGGCCAGGTTTTCGTCGGCGAAGGTTTCAAATGATTCTTGATCGTCGCCATCCAGCTCGATCACGATCGATTCGAACTTTCGTTTTGCACCGCGATTGATCGATTGGACGGTCCCGGCTCCGGGTGACGTATACAGGACGCCAGAGGTCTTCTTGTCCTCAAAAACCGGTTGTCCAAGCTTCACGCGGTCGCCTACTTGGACCAACATAGTCGGCTTCATGCCGACGTAATCATCCGCAACAAGGCCCACTGATCCGACTTTGGGGCCATCAACAACGGACTGCTTTGGCATACCTGCAAGAGGTACGTTCAGCCCTTTTTTGATCTCATGAATTGCAGACATCGCATTTTGGTGCTGGTTTGAATTGGATAGGCACTTGTGAAATTTTTCACGAGCCCAGTCCGAAAATGAACGGGCCGCCGCCCGCAAATGATCCAATGAGTCCGTTTTTTCGCAGAGTCGAACCCAAGATTCTATTTGGCTGGCGGCCGATCGCAAGGCCAGTTAACGCGAGGCAGAAAGTCCCGTTTATTACCGGAACTTCGGTAGTCGTGGAATATACTGCTTCCATCGACTTGAGCTTCTAGGGGCTTTAGGTCGAGGTGGGGGTCGGCGGACAACCGCCGGAGGTTCCGTTGGAGATTCCGGCACAAACGCCATTAGGTACTGTGGCCAGTAGCTATTCAGGAAGCGATTGCAGTCGCCGTAGAACCCGTTGCGTCGCATGTAATCGGCCAGTGGAATGATTTTGCGAGACAGCGCCCGCAGATCTTTCGAGTCCATGACGATTGAATCGTAGACTCGTATATCATCAATTTGGATGTCAGTGTCGGGTGATACATCAAACCGTAGAGCCAGCTTATCTGGACTTCCTTTTGGCTGATCAACATCACGAAGTGGAAGAATTACCTTTTCCCACCCATCCTGAAGCGAATCAACCTTAAAATCACTGCCTTGCCATGCGACAACTTCGGTTCCACCACGTTCTAGTGTTACCCGCAATCCGGTTAATGCGACGCTCGGTTTTGGAGCCCGTGAGACCGGACTGCTGTGCCGCAAATGTCTTGCCAGAAACGAAATCGCGATCTTGCCGGATTGTGGCGATTCAAATTCTCGCGAGCTTACCGTCAGTCGCCGATCAATTGCGGAGACTTGGATTGATCGATCGCTGTTATATCCGGTGGCGATAGTCACCACGTTTTTACCTCGCGATGTATCGACCCAAGCAGGAATCGAAACATCGGACGACGGTTGTTCAAAGTCACCATTTTCAATCGACGTAAACGGAATCGGTTTTGCTAAATATCGAGCACGCGAATTGAGCGCGTTGATCCGTTGTTCTAACCCCCGGTTTACGTCAGGGGGTAGAATCGCCTGGCCTTCCACCAATTCGACTGCTGGCGATGACATGGCGACCGCAACCAGTCCGAATTGCTCGACGTTGAGACTCCACACATAGTTGTCGCCACTAGGCTCCAATCGCTCTGATCGGTTAAGACCCAGCGATCTCATTTTTAAAGATTTATCTTTGCAAGTGAACTGCAGGTCAACCGCCACGTTCCACGGTGAATCATTCACCATGTAGAAAAACGTTTCGGACCGAGTCTTCAAAGTGCGAACAACCAGAGGACTTACCGCCACCTCTTTGTTGTTTATCGGTCGAAAGCGTGCCGCCGGGATCGCTCGATAAACAGCCGCAAATGCACGCAGCGACTCTTCTTGACCGAGCGGCAACATCCATCCGCCGTCCATGAGAATAAGTGAATCATTTTGTGCGAGTCCGTGGGCAAACCGTTCTCGATAATGAACTCCCGAGGAAGCGACATGAGCGACCAGCGAAACAAAAGTCTTGTCTTTTCCGAAAGGACTTTGTTCGTCGAACGACGAAAGCCGCAATCGAATAGGTTCATGATGAAATTGTGTCGCAGGTCTGCGCATCGAGCGGAACTGGGATTCGACGTTGTCAGAATGGTTCAGCTCAAGTTGCGCCGCGTCAGCAATCAGATCGGCATTGGCAAGAACTTGCTGAGGCCGTGGTACGACCAACCCCTGTTGCTGCGAAAGAAGTTGTAAATCGATGCCGAATCGAGAAAGCTCACGCGCAACATCGACAGGCGACGACAAGGACTCTTGAATGTTAGAAGTAATGGCCTCGCCCACCAAGAGATTGGACAAGCTAACGTAGAGAAGAGCTTGCTTCGACTCCTGTTCAACTTCGTCCTGTACTCGACCGTACAGGCTCGCAAGCTGTTGACATCGCCACGCTTCCCATTTGTCGACGACTCCAGTCTGCAAGGTTGCCGCGCGAGCGTCCTCAAGTTGCGTCATCGGGTCCGGAATCGGTACGCCAGTTTCTGTCCGAAATCGTCGAAGCGTGTTTCGATCCATCCCCCATTCGATTCCAGGCAATTGTGTAAACGACGTTTGCGTCAGATTTAGTTGCACACCGCCAAATGACGGGTGACGCCCATACCTGCGGACTGCGTTTCGAATAACGGTCAGTATCGCTTCTTGGACCCGTAGGTCGAGAGGATTGTAGGCATGTGATGCGGATGACTGTTCCGACGAATCCGAAGACTCATTTCCCAAGCTGTCAACGAGCCGGATGCCTTCCACATTGCGATCGCTCCGAAGCGTTTGTTCGAGCACATGCAGGCGAGTCGAAAACTCGAAGCTGGGGACAAGTGTCAGGTGCTCGCGATCGCACAAGCGAAACAGCATCTCCATGATGTCTTTGCGAACTGGATCGCGTCCATCGGAAAAGAAAATGCCACGATCGTATTTTGGAGTCGGATGTATCAAGTCGTCCCAATACAGCGAACTTCCTTCAGCACTGCACGTTAACGAAACGCCGTCGTAGCCGTTATGCCGCAGGTGCTCTACCATCCGTCGACCACCTTCGTAGAACGTTGCCCAGTCCTCAAACGTTCGTGCCGAATCTGGGTTGAGACGTTCTGAAGCCGAAAAATTTTCGAGAAACAGTGGGCGGTCGAAGTTGGCGATTAGCTTTCTGCCAGATCGGTTCGCAGGTAGCGATGGAGCACTCATTCCAACTCGTTCGACACGAATTTGGCCAATGACGCTCTCTTGTTCTTTGTTCAAGTTGGTAACCAGCAGCAATGGCGATTTGGTATTTGGCCAAAACGGAATGACATGTTTTGATACTTGCGGCGGTCTGGCTGCAATTCCGCCCGCGGATTCGCGACTAACGTTGATCCCTGAATCTAATTCGATTGGCAGCACCTTCCCCGCCGCGTTCGGTTCGACGATGCTGAACGAGGTCGTCTGAGGTAGATCCCCAGGGTACTCAATTGTGAGTTCGTGCCGAGTGCCTACATCTTCGACGGGCAACGGGAATGCTTGCCAGCCACCGACCGGCAATGCGGACCATGCCCGAGCGCCGTGGAAGAGTTCGCGGGAGCTTCGATTGCTCAAAGGTCCATCATGCCGTAGCCCAGGGAGAATGGACCATTGCGGCAGCAGTGTCAAACGGTCCCACCAGCGATCTTCGGCCGGGTTGATCTCAAAAACGACACGGTCGGCAGTGCTATCAAATGGCGGACGGTTTTCCTCAATGACAACAAATTGAACAGATCGACTTCCGACCGTTCGCTCTGATCGGAATGGCGGCGTAAAGCGACGTTCTGGAGCAATCACTTCGATCGTTAGAGTGTAAACTCCTTCACGCTCTGGGACTTTGATGGCAACGTCCTTCAGCGGCGGTGTCGTCCCACCAATCGATTTTTGCAAGGGGAGAGATTCCGACCATAGTTGGGTGCCGTTTGCGTCCGCCGTCGCGAAGCGACATCGCTGAGGGTCTCGATCCTTATCCGGCAAGTGATGTGGCAAAACGTCGATGGACCATTCTTCACCAGGCTCAAATACCAGGTGCGGACGATTGATCGACACCCTGACGTCGTCGCCGGGAACTCTCTTGATCCAGATCTTGTTGCCGCTGGCGTCGAGCGAAAAACTCTTAGAGCTATTCGTCAGCTCGGCAAGTTCCCGAAGTGTCACACTGAATACCTTTGCCGACGTGTCGTCCGAGCCAACAAACTCAATGCGCAACTTAGAATCTTCGTTGCCCGTGACGGTCGTTGTTGCTCCGTTGTATGTCAGGCGCGCGGCCTGCTCTACAATCAGCTGACGACGTCGCAAAAAAATCGAGCCAGATGAAGACTCGTCTAACCCTAACGGTTTCAGGTGAGAGAAACGTCCCTGGTCAATTGAAATCAATCCATCCCACGCCTGCGCATCACCTCCCCACCATTCAATTTGCAGACGAAGATCAGTTTCGGCCGCATCAGCCACCAACGTGAAAATCGCGCACATCGCCAACATCAAAGCAGCGTTGGATAGTCGTCGCAAAGTTTGCTCCCTTTGCGATCGGTAGCGAATTGACGAAGTGGCTTTCACTTTGCGTCGGTCGATTTGTGGTCGTTTTGATCGGGAGAAAGG
>JAGQPC010001170.1 GCA_020426925.1 Planctomycetales bacterium
CGGGGCCGTCGATGTCAAGGCCGACTACCAGGCGAACCTATCCACGCTGACAATCAAGACCAAGCCACTGGCTCTCGCCCAATATGGAATTGATGCACAAACTGTTTTGGACGTCGTTTCTTCTCTAGGTGGACATCAAGTCGGACAAATATTTGAAGGCCGAGCACGCTACCCAATCATCGTTCGCGTACCAGAACAGTGGCGAGAAGACATCGCATTGCTGGAACAGGTCCCAATTGCGGATGCGAATGGCAATTCGGTGCCGCTGCGGGAGTTGGCAAGCATTCAGCTTGAAGAAACGCCACCAACGATTGAACACGAAGGAAACCGCCGCCGAACGTTCATATCTGCAAACGTGCGAGGTCGTGACGTTGCATCGTTTGTGACCGAAGCACAGGCTGCTGTTGTCGAGCACGTAGAGTTCGATCCTGGCTACGAGATTAAATGGGGAGGTGACTTCGAAAATCTGCAGTCCGCTAGCCGACGACTGATCATCATCACTCCAATCGTGCTAACAATTATCATGCTTCTGCTTCACACGAGTTTAGGTTCGCTGCGGCTGGCAATGCTGATCTTTCTGGCTGTGCCGATGGCCGCATCCGGCGGGATCATAGCCCTTTATCTGCGAGGAATGCCGTTCAGTATCTCCGCGGGAGTCGGTTTCATAGCACTGTTTGGAGTGGCCGTGCTGAACGGATTGGTGTGGGTCAGTGCGGCGGAGCAATCCCGTGCGCTCGGACTTTCGCTGTATGCGGTCAGCCATGACACTGCACTTGTCCGACTTCGGCCCATCCTAATGACTGCGCTGGTAGCGAGTTTGGGCTTTCTGCCTATGGCTCTGTCAACGAGCGATGGAGCCGAAATGCAGCGGCCGTTGGCAACCGTTGTCATTGGAGGACTCATAACGTCGACTTTGCTCACATCGCTCGTCGTACCAACGATCTATCCATGGTTTGCCAAGGGCCTCCACCGAGTGGTGCTGACGCATCATGGCGAACCGGAGCCAACAATCGACTAGCGAGCTACATGGTGGGCGGCGATTTAGTTTCGCTTTTTGACGTTGTCGTGAAAACCGTCGCTCATGCAACGTGAGCCAAAAATGGCTCCCGCCCGCCGCCTTTTTCTTTTGAATTGGACGCCACAGCCACAGTGGAAAGACACGTTGCGCTATTTCGCAAAATCAGCGGCTTCAATTCCAAGCGATTTCAGCTTGCTCCGCAGAGTCACTCGGGAAATGCCAAGGATTCCGGCAGCTTTCAGCTGGTTTCCTTCGGTGTGCCGGAGCACCTGACGTAGCAATCGACTTTCTGCCAATGCCATGGCTTCACCGTACAAGTTGTCGCTGCCAGCTTCTAATCGTTCTGCAACAAAACTCGCCGTAAGAAATTCTTCGTTCGTTTCGAATGAGTCCGAACGTGCTGAATCGCCAAGCGTCGGAAGAAACTCGGGCAGCAATACGTTTCCGCGGGCCGTCAGCAGAGACTGCTTCATGACGCTTTCCAACTCGCGTACGTTTCCAGGCCAGTGGTATTGCTCCAGGATTGACAGTGTTTCAGGCGTCAGGCCGCGAATGTCTTTCCCGAACTCACTGCTGTATTTTCGCAGGAAGTATTCAGCCAGAATACGCAAGTCACCTTCACGTTCTCGCAATGGAGGCAAATGAATGCTGACGACAGAGAGGCGAAAATACAGGTCCGCCCGGAACAGTCCTTCCGAAACAATTTTCTTCAGGTCGTGGTTGGTCGCCGCAATAATGCGAACATCAACAGTTGTTGGAGTGTTGCCGCCAACTCGCTCAAACGTCTGTTCCTGAAGCACTCGCAACAGCTTTGCCTGAGTCATCGGCGACATATCGCCGACTTCATCAAGAAATAACGTGCCCCCATCCGCCTGTTCAAGCTTGCCGATCCGCTGATGATGAGCATCCGTGAACGCTCCTTTTTCGTGTCCGAAGATTTCACTTTCCAGCAGCGTGTCAGGGATGGCCGCGCAATTGATCGCCTGAAATGACTGGTTGGCACGCTTACTATGATGATAAATGGCCTGTGCAATGACTTCCTTTCCGGTTCCGCTTTCCCCCAAAAGCAATACGGTTATGTTTTGAGGCGCCACGCGACCAATAGCTTTGTAGACTTCCTTCATTGCATGACATCGACCAACAATCGCTTCTCCGCTCGAAGGTTCGTCGTCATCCAGCAGCACTGGCTGCACGCGAACCATGCGGCTGAGCTTAAATGCCTTCTCAAGCAGCGTACGCATTTCATCCAGTTCCAGCGGCTTGAAAAGGTAGTCATACGCGCCCAACTTGGTTGCTTCGATCGCGGATTCGACCGTTCCGTGCCCCGTGATAAAGATCACAGGAACTCGACTGTCATGCGCACGCAGTCGCTTAAATAACTCGACACCTGTTGTATCGGGCAAGCTCAAATCCAGAACTACTACGTCGGGCTTGGACTCGCAAAAGACGGTTTCGCCTTCAGTCCCGTTTTTCGCCGTAAGCACGTTCGTCACGTCATTAGTGAACGCTCGCTGGAAAGCTTTTAGGATCGATGGTTCATCGTCAATGACTAGCAGACTTTGCATGATCCCTCTATATCCGATCGTGCCATGGGTATTGAGGCCGTACCGTCCTGGCTTGGGTGTTCCTGCCCCTGAGTTTTGGGCAAGGTCAGTAGGAATTCCGCGCCGCCTGTCGCACGATTGAAGCCGGTCAAGGTTCCGTTGTGTAGTTCTGCGATGCGTCTGCAGATGCCCAGCCCCAACCCCACTCCATTTGCTTTTGTGGTGACGAACGGCGAGAAAAGCCTGCTTTCAACCTCCTCACAAATTCCGGAGCCGGTATCCTGCACGCTCAGTGCAATCGCGTCATCCTGCTCAGTCAAATTCAAACACAATTTTCCCCCGCCGGGCATCGCATCGAAGGCGTTCAGGACTAGATTAAGCAACAGCTGTTTCAATTGAGCGGAATCACCAATGATAGTAATAGGGCTTTTGGGGACATCGACGTTCAGCTCCACAGCCTCCGCCGAGCATCGACCATCGATAAGGTGAACTGTTTTTCGGATGACGCTCTGAATTACGACTGGCTCGAAAGTGCTTGGTTCTGGTCGAGCGTAGTCCAGCAGGCTGTTGACTGATCGCTCCATGCGGCGAATTTCCTGTTCCACTAGTTCCAAATCTTCCGTTGGCAGACCTTCTTCGGCAAATTTCGCACGATTTACTTGAATCAACATCTTGATCGATGTCAGCGGATTGCGGATTTCGTGGGCGACGCCGGTAGCCAGCTGAGCGAGCGTTGTCATCTGCTGAGCTCGCAGTGCCTCGGTCTCACGCGCCATGTCAATTCGCTGCTCTTCTGCTCGTTTGGCTGCAAGAATGACGAACCAGAGAACTGGTGCACATACGAGCGTCAACAGAACGGCATCGACGAAAGCCTCGCCCGTGACGCCCAAAAAACGTGGTATCACGTAAGGCAACACCAGCATCACAACGACTTCCGTGCAGAAGACCAGAATCAGAATGATCGCCAAGATTCGGGCGGGCGAACGTAGAATGCCGGATAAAGTAGAATCGCGCGTGGGCATGCGAATGGACTGGATGAGACTTCGGAAACGAGTAAGGCTGTGCGCGACCTTCGCCTCAGCTGACTCTGAAAACATTGGCTCGCTGCGAGATGAATTTAGTCTACCACCGCGCCGCCCGTTGATCCAATTCGGTACCCATTTCGTTACGTTTTGCATAGCAGGCTATACTCCGTTGGATGCAAAAAACCAACGACAAAACCTGCAACCACTGTGCCACGTGTTTAGCGGATCGAGAATCGGGAATACTGGCGACTTCCCGCTAACCGTGGAAATCAATTGTCCAGCGTGTGGAAAGACTCTTGCCGAGCCACAGTCGTCCTTACAGCGTCTCCTTGGCCCAGATCGTGCGGATGACCTGCAGCTTGCGTTTGACCGAGCGTTCTGAGCAGCCAAGTGCTTCTGCAATTTCTGCGTTGCCGTTGCCATCCATTTTCATGATCGCAACGGTGCGCAAGGACTCCTCGCCGAGACCATTGAGAAGGCATCTAAATTGATCAGCGACTTGTGCGGCATACTCGGGCGTCGGACTTCGATCGACTGCGGCCTCATTCCATTGCCCGGCGGAGTCGTCACCTGCTTGGATAAAGATAGACTCGCCGCGCAGCTTTCCGCCACCGCGTTTTTGACGCAATTCATGCTTGAGGTGCGCAATCGCCTTCCGTTCGGTAATCGTGAACAAGATTTTCCACAGGTCGTCTCGATCTTCCAGCTTCGGGAACCTTCCATCAGCCACGTTTCGATAAAAACTGTTAAAAGCGCTGATCGCAATGTCTTCCTCGTCGGCCGATCGTTTGGGCAATGTTCCTAGCCGGCGCTTCGCTAGACGGACTAACTGTTCAAAGTACTTCTGCCAGATCTCTTGAGCAGCACGCTCGTCGCCAGCTTTAAGTTCATCAATCCATTGAGTGACAGAATTGTCCGTCATATTCCAGCCCTTCGATAGCGAACAGTGGGTATTGGCAAACCTGTCAAAATTGCGGTGCCAAGACCGGTAAATTATAGTCGAGTGGATACCGATGCAACGGGCTGGCCACGTCGTTGTGAAATGTGCGTTTTCGTGCTCTCCGCATTAGCAAATCGACGGCGAATGTGTGACAATGGCGAGTCGGCTCAGCTATTCATGAAGGAGCACAATCGTGAAAACT
>JAGQPC010001171.1 GCA_020426925.1 Planctomycetales bacterium
TCGACGCCGGCAACAGGGTTTAGCGCGACAACCAAGGCTTTGATCGTGGCGAATCTCCAAATCAATTGTTCTGCTTGTTCTTCTCTTAATTCGATTCGCAGTTTTGCAATGCGGTCAGTTTTGTCGGCCGCATACATGGCTGCGTTCAATGCCACAAGCGCCAACCCATCGCGATCGAGAATCTGCAAAATGCGTGCTTTCAGATCGGTAACGTCCGGTTGTGGCTTCCGCCATTCGCTCGTTTCGCGACCGCGTTCGTCTTCCGCGACGTACTCGATTTCACGAGGATCGGCCGCAGTACACACGACGTTTTCTGGCGGAACGATCCCTTTCAGCCGTTCGTTGCGCGTGATGTGCACGAGCTGATTCATGTCGTCGTCGCTGTAGAGATCCTTCTTGTTAAGCACAACCAGAATCGGTTTGTGAACGGCGGCCAGCGCGATGATAGCCGAGAACTCGACTTCGTTCAGATCGGAGTCGGTTACGAACAGAATGATATCTCCGCGTCGGGCAGCGTGTTTGGCGAGCGCGTCATGATCGGTATCGCCAACTTCGTTGATGCCTGGCGTGTCGACAATCACCAATCGAGAGTCATCAATGCCTGGCAAGACATAGTCGGTCTCCGTCCACGGGACGGTCTTGGCTTCTTTTGTCCAGCCACCCTGCACGTTGACGTCGGCAACATGCTCTCCGACCAGTGCATTGATCAACGCCGACTTGCCGGTACTGATCTCACCGAACAAGACAATCTCAACGCGGCCTTGCGTGAGCTTTTGCTCCATATCTTGAAGCTGGTCCAGATCCTTTCGGAGTTTCGCTTTTTCTTCGTCAGAGCAATCCTTGTATTTGTCGACGGCGTTTCTTACCGATCGCAAGGCTTCCTGAAATCGATCCATGATGGAACCGTTTGGCTCGGCTGGAATTTCTGGCGAAGTTGTATTAGAGGATTCTGTCATTCGGTGTCGTCTTATTGGGCGTCGCGTATTTCCGAGCGAGCAGACATAACCAGTTTGCGAAGTTCATTCACACTGGTGACGCGTTCCCACTGGTCACGAGCTAATGCCGCCATGCCGCCAGACGGCATGCACATTTCATTCTTAAAGTATTCGATGAAAATTGCACCAATCCAACGAGTGATGACCGCTTGAATGATACCTTGCAACGCTCCGCCAGTGACAGTTCCGATTCCCGGGGCTGCTTTAATTGCCGTCGCAAGCCATTGAATCGAATACGTTCCCGCGATTGCGCCACCAAATCCGATTACATTCTTTCCTTGATGACCGAGTAGCTGCGTAACCGTTTTTACATCGATATCTTGATGATACACACGGGCGAGGTCGATCACCATCTTGCTCGAAATTGCGACACCCGCGGCAAGATCGGCGAGCGGAATTGGGTTCAGGGCGGCGGCGCCTCCAGAGACCCAAGTGTACTTGTCAACGAGGCGCCAAGCTCGAATATCAAGCCGCTCGCGCACGCGTTCCTTCGCTTCGTCCACGAGTCCGCGGGACTGCAATAACAAGTTTGCGAGCAAAAGATCTTGGCCATCGCGTTTCACGATTGCAGCCATTCGATCGGCGAGCGGTGAAATGTCTGGCGGGACTTCCACCATTTCCGTCGACTGCGTTCCGTCGCTGGCAACTCGAATTCGCTCTCGTTCTGTCGGCCGCGAGCGAACAGAGACAATATCTTTCGCTTGCACAAAGTCGCTGACCTGCCCGGCGATTTGACCCAACAAAGCATCTCGGTCGCGGGGAGTGAACCAATCATCTTTGTTGAGGCAAACGATGACACGCTTTTCCATGTCACCCAGTCGCTTTAGGAGCGTATGTTCTGAATCACGAAGCGGACCATCAACAACGACCAAAACGATGTCCGCATCTTTGGCTGCCTCAGACGCCGTGTTGGCTCGGTAGCTTCCATCAACTTCGCTTAGTCCCGGCGTGTCGACCAAATGTACGCTATCCATTCCTGGCCACGGGATTTCGCTGCGTTCTACTGTCGTGCCGCCTCGCAAACTGGTTTCGAACACATCCCGTCCAGCCAACGCATTCATCAGCGATGACTTTCCGCTGGAGATTGTTCCGAACGCGACGATTTCAAGTTTCTTTTGCTCTTGCTTCTCCTCAATGAGCTTCAGCATCGGTCGCAATTCTTCGCGAAGCTCTGTGGTGACGTTTGGATCGTCTGGCAAGTTTTCAACTTCGGCCAGATTTTCGCTGACTTCAGCTTTACGATCGGCCAGCGACATTTGACTGGGGTTGCGGCTTTGCTTCGCACGCTTTGATCGTTTTCGCAACGAGTTGCGGGCGACCTTCCAAAACGTCCACACGGACAGGCCAAGCAAGATCAGCGCGCCGGTCCCGACGAGCACTAAGTACAACGTGCCCCACGTGGGACCGAGATCCTTTGCGGCCTTGTATTGGTTGTAGGCAACCGTGGGCAAATAAATCAGAAGGGCGCCGACAAATGCCAAAACTGCGAAAGTTGCAATCCGGTTGAGTTTTGAATTGGTTTTGAACATTCGAGGTCAACGATTCGGAACTTTCTCGCGGTGGATAGCCGCAAGTTGAAAAGTGTATTGATCGAGTTTTGCGGAACTCCCAGGATGTGCTTCGGAAAACACGCCCGGTGTCTTGCCAAGAAACATGCGTGTTGCCCACATTCCCCCCATGAAAAGGAGCGGCTTACCGCCGGTTTGCTATCCAGACTACAACGCCGTCTCATTGTGGCCGATGAATAGCCACAGAGTCATCAGGCGTTCGCGTCATCTGACATGCGCAATCGTGGGTATAGGGCAGAACTCACTTTTTCGTTGAACGCCTCCTGACTCTTTTTTTATGCGCGCTTCGCATCTTTGCACAGCTCGGTTCGCACGCTCCCTCGCGTCAACAAACTTTCTCGCTGAGTCGCGATTCTAATGAACCGACGTTTTTCTGATAGTCCGATTGAGCGCTGTGAGAGTCGCCGGGTGGCGGCAGGGAGAGCGGGAGCTCGCGGATAGAAAACACTCGGCGTCCTCCAAAATGGCGTTTTGTCTGCAGAGCCGCGAGGACGCTGAAAGCACATAACACTTCACCCTCCCTTGGGAGGGTC
>JAGQPC010001172.1 GCA_020426925.1 Planctomycetales bacterium
GCGCGAATCCACCGGCGGTATCACCACTCCACTCGATCGCGCCTTCAGTTGCTGGATGACGCGCCGATCACCGATTTGCTCTCGCTGGTCACCGCCATCGGATGGTTCGAGGACCAAAGTAACGTCAACGAGTTCACTGTCGGATGATCGGCGATGGATCGCTGACAAGCGTCCAATTCTTGACAGTGCCCAGAGCATCTGATACAGCACGCCGTTGATAGTCGCTGCACCACCGGCAGGAACCTTCTGCATCGCAAAGTCCTTCTGCTGGCTATTCGTAAACACCGACGATCAGGCCGCCATCATCCCGGATTCGATGGACTTCGGCACGGCATCTGTGGCGATCGCTGTCCATGCGCGGGCCAAACCACTCTGCTACTTCCCGCTTTAAATAGCCAAGCGGCCGTCCTCTGGAATTTAACACGAGAACAGCATTTGAGTCGTATGGGTTGCCGGGTTCTCGTCGGAGTTGTAAATCCTCGCCAATAATCAGCTTGGAAATCTGAATACTGCGGTCATCGATATGATCGCCGACAACGCGAAACGTGAATCGAGGTTCTGCATATCCACGAACTGAGGTGACAACTTGAGCTTCAACTGACGCCTCTTCCCAGAACGGAACGAAATCATCTTCAGCGACTTTGGCCTGAACGACACCAGCGCTGAGCCACGCAACAAGCATGGCGAACCGTCTATTATCAATACTTGACATGTCGAGAAGCAGAAAAAGGCTCTTGCCCGTCGAACGGTTTAGGAAAATGCCGTCGGCATACGCAGTCACGTGCTGCATCGATGTAACTCGAGCTTTCTTAGATTCGAACTGGGAAACAAACATGACATTCTTGTTAGTCGCGTAACACTTCCCTGCCCCATAGCTCTTGAGGTATCGATCGTCTCCGAGCGGGATCCCCTTGGGGCGTTTTAGCTGAACGATTTCGTTCCACTCCAACTCCGCTTCCGCAACTGCGAATTCATTGCTTCCCAATGGCACGGACACGTCGATCGTACATAGATCCTCAGGTGTCTTGTGGTTCAGCTCCCAAGCATACTTTGACAGAGCAATAGCTTTGGCTGTTTCATCGTTGAACTGTAATTCAACACCGAGTCCCTTAGCATAGTTGAATATTCTACGCTCTTCCTCTGGTTCAAGGATTCCGTCATCCAATGCGTCAGCAACAACTTGCTCAATTAGTTGGGAACTTTCGTTCTTCAGTATCTCAGCAATTTCTGCGGTTGGTAATTTTGCGTTAGTAGCGAACTTGTCAATTACGGTACGCTCCTGCGAGCTTATGACTCCGTCTTCAATCGCAAGCCGAATGAGTTTTCGGATGCGATCGCGGTTTGCTTCGGTAATTCGTTGTCGCCGAATTCGAAGTTCCTCTAGCCGCTTAGATTCAGCAAGCCTTTGCGCGACAAGTTCGCGCGCACCCTGCAGGTTTACTTCGTCAAAGGGGAACCACTCATCTTTGGTAATTTCCGGACTACGAATGTCGTTCTTGGACCCGATAGTTCCTTCATCGACCAGTCGCAAAAACTCTTCGTCCGATATCGGTCCAACGTCTTCTTGAACGACGAACATTTTCGTTCGCGTGTAGTACCACTGCGATTGCAGGTTCGACCGGATGTCCGTGTTCGCGTTGTGGAATATCCGCACGATGGCCTTGCAGTTCCCACAGCGGGCACGCTTTGCGACGTCAGCCGGTTTCGTGCGAATCTTCTTTGAACAGAAGGAACAGATGAATAGGTCAGTAAACGACATGTTCTCCCCACTAATTCTTCACCGACTCCCAAGCCAGCCCACTGAATGGTTTCGCCTTACAGCCAACCGAAGTACGATAATAGCAAATCAACGGTTGAAAAATCGCCGGGGGCGAGGATTTTGTGACAGCAAGCGACAAGACACAACGACAATCTGTATTCTCTCATCTGCTGAAACGCGACCACACGCTGCTAGGTGGAATCGTGCTTGGTATCGATGGCCACGTTGTAG
>JAGQPC010001173.1 GCA_020426925.1 Planctomycetales bacterium
AATCGGTGAAAGATCGGTCCGATGGATGTCCGGGCATTTGCCATCGCCTGATTTCTCCTCCGTCGACGATCGCTTCCACCGTTCTTCCATCAGGCGAAAATTTCGGATGAGGCGCGAAGTTCCCGCAGTTGAAAGAGGCAAATCTCGCCATGGGTGAACCATCACGACCGTCAAACAACTCGCCCGACGGCATCACGCACAGCATGCTGCCGTCAGGGCTAAACACCATTTCGGGATATTCCGGCTTGGAATCAACGGCGATACTGATTCGCTGCCTTCCCGACTCGATGTCCCAAACACAAAGCGTATTTGTTTGACCACCTGTTGTCGCCAGGAGTGCTGAATCGACAACCACGCCGATAGCCAGGCCGTCCGGACTAAATTGCGCGAAACGCACCGTTGAAAAGGGTTGGAGTGGGATAAGCTGAATCGTTTTACCGGAAAGCGTTTCCATGACATGCAACTCGCCGGCATCCTTCAGTGGCGTGTCTGACAGCAGAATCGGGATCGTTTTCAGTGTTACCTCCGAGAGAATCATGGAGCCGTCATGACTGAACTGTAAGGCTCCCGATCCTCCAAGGTAGGAGGGTTCATCAAATCGCTTCTCGAACAATGGGGTTACGTTCCCCAACTTCCAGACGGCGAGCGTCGTTTCTGCTATTTTGTGGGGGTAGTCGGGCGTAGCGGTACTGGATCGCACTGCCAGATACCGTCCGTCAGGGCTGAGTTGAATTCGACCGTAAGGCTTATAGCCGTGCGGCGCAAGCTGATGCAACGTTGGCTGCCAAGTCGTGGAAAACCGCTTTCCCGTTGACAAATCCCAGCAGTCAATCTGAATCTGCAGTTGGTCTTCCGTACGATATTGATAACCGACAACTGCAACCACGTCGCCATCGCTTGATAGCGTCCATTTTGGTTCCAACAACTTTGGAAAGGAGGCTTCATGTGACCAGAGTTCTTCGTTCGAATCGACGTCGATCACGACAAATCTCCGGTGAGTCAAATCGGCATCTTCTTTGATAATCGAATGACCAATGCGGCGTTTCCAATCGTGGCTTACATGTCCTCGGTTTAGATTCAGTAGATGTCGTGATGGTGGTACCCAATCGACTTTTCCGACAACTTTCGGCCGGTTGCAGAGTCGATCAAGAAAATGCCATTCAAAACCGCGCCGGTCTTTTTCTCCCGGCTGCGGATCGTACTTTTCCAATAGAGATGTCGCGTGTTCGACGTTGCCCGCCTTTATGAGCGAGTGTGCCAGTTGAATTTCGGACGCATACAGCACCTGCTGCAACTCCTCGTTGGCGGCTTGCTGCTGTTTCGTGGCCGCCAACTGTTCTTCGGCTCTTTTGGTTTCTGCGGTCGCGACTTGTTTTGCGGCTTGAGTTTCTTTGGCTTGCAGCCATACTCCGCCAGCACCGAGCGTCATCAAGAACAGAACCAATGCGGCAGCAACCACGTAGGTTAGCTTTCGACGAATCTCCGCTTGCTTCAATTGTTTCGCGGTCGACTCCAGGTGTTCTGTGAATCTTTCTGAAACCGAATTT
>JAGQPC010001174.1 GCA_020426925.1 Planctomycetales bacterium
TCAGCCGCTGGGACTGGCACGGTGGCGATGGTTTGAACTTCCCACGCTCTCGCCAAGAAGCTCCGTTGCTAGATCAAGGTTTGTCGGCACTTGTGACGGACCTGCACGAACGAGGATTGGACAAAGACGTATCCGTTGTTGTCTGGGGAGAATTTGGGAGAACGCCCAAAATCAACAAGATGAACAGCCGAGACCACTGGCCAGCAGTGACCTTCGCGCTGCTCGCAGGCGGCGGAATGAAGACCGGCCAAGTGATTGGTGCCACGAATCGATTGGGCGAATACCCTGTCGAGCGACCGGTCAAATTCCAAGAGGTATTCGCGACTCTGTACCGCAACGTCGGCATTGATGTTCGCACGTCGACGATCGTCGACCTGAATGGACGGCCTCAGTACTTGGTAGATTCGGGAACCGAGCCGATTCGCGAACTCGTCTGAAGCTTGGTGACTAGACCGATTGGTGCGAAGCTGGCTGAGCGCGCAAAAAAAAAGGGCCGGCGACAGGAGCGATTGTCGCCGACCACCCGGGAAGTCTTCAACTTCCGCCGCGGAGTGTTGCAGCTCCGCGAATTTCAAAAAGAGGAGAGAGTTAGCACGTAAAGTGTTGGCTCGATGTTTAGCAACCGGCGTGCCGTTCGTGAATCCACGCCATCTTTAGCGTCCGTAGCGCGTACATGTTGCCCTAGGCGAACATGCGTCGTTCAAACTCAACATCGAACGACATTGAAGATGCAGGTCCCCGGATCGACACGACTTCGTTGAACGATCGCCTCACCAACACGTCTTATCACGCGTTGTCCGAGCGCAGGCAAACGCACCGAGCAAGGCGAACATATACTTTCGCAACGGACATCGATCCGCAAGCTCGTCACCGCCGCCTCATCTGGTCGGCCAGTTTGTCACATCGCGTCGAAACCGACTTGGAGACTATTCAAATGGCAAAACTCCTCGCTGTACTCGTCACAATGTCAGCCTTAGTCGTTTCATTTGGACTCATTGGCCTGATTCAAACCGTGGACGTTGGTTCACTTAAAACCGACGAAGACATCCAGGCGTGGGTCGAAAAAGAGGTTCAACGATCCGAGAAATTGCTACCTCAGGACTGCGGCAACGGAGTCACGTGGGTCGCAGTCGATGCAGGACCGAACGCTGTGAATTACAAATACAAGATTGAAGCGAGCACTCACGATATCATCGCGGCGCAAACGCAAATCGAACAGGCGCTCAAGAGCAACTTCATGTTGAAATGGATGATTCCGAAAGAGGTGACCGCTTACTGCTCGCTGTACGATCAAGACGGCGCATTCGCCACACGATTGACACTGCAGCAAGGAACTCCCCAGCCGCCCGATAGCGAGACAGAGGGAGCCACTGAAGCTGAGTGATGGGTTATTCTGACACCTTCGATTCGTCCGCACCACTTTTTAATTCTTGCGACTCGGCCCCGCGCTCTGGAACTTTTGGCTGCGGAGAGGGCTCGCTGCGTTTCCACGTCAGATCCGGAGTCAAAATCAAACGAACTTTGGTTCCCAGCGGAGGAATCTTTTCCGTCGCCGCTTCAAACAGCAGTTGGCCCGAGCTTGCGGAACTCTCCACTGGTAAATCCATCGTCGCTGTCGAAAAGTTAGAGACACAGATTAGTTCGCCGCCTTCTGCTTGATAGTAGTTCTTGCCCGTTTCCTGATCTGTCCAAAAGTAACTGCCGGCGAAAACCCAATCGTATTGCATCGGCTTTTTTGTCTGCAGGTCTCGAATAAGTTCTTGGGCACGACACCGACGCTCTTTGCCATCTTTGTCTTTCCACACAACTTCTACTTTCACTTTCGCCCCACTGGCTGGAACGTACGCCGGATCGTACTGCACCGGACTACCGTTCTTTGCCCCCAGTGCCAAAAGCGCCGCGTGAACTAGGTAGGCTTTTGAATTCACGGCGACGATCGATTCATGCTCTTTCGTGTTTTTAATGCACGCAAACATTTCGAGCAGACCTTTTCTGAACGCGATCGTTCCGCCCAAAATCACTCGCTTGTTTTTTTTATCGACCCAGACTTCGTGTTCTTTAGACAGGCGAATCAGCCCGTTTTGCGCCTGCGCAGGTTTCGATTCACTTTTCTTCTCAATTGGCGCGTCGCTGCCATCAGCCTGCGACGACGACTCATTTGTCGCGCCCGCCGCCGCCGGATCGCTGGTGGTGAGCACTTGAGCAATTAACATTCCCGGAGCGCAAATACCGCACATCGCCGTGATAAAGATGCACGTTCGCTTCGCCACACTCACGCGATAAGCAGGAGTTAGATTCGTGGACGATGTATTGAATTGCGAACGCATTTTTAGTTCTCCGTGAAATTGTGAATGTGCCCGCAAGCAGGCCTGCTAACCTTCAAGGGCGTTGCGACGCAAAAGCCAGCTGCTAAATTATCCCGTCGGCGCAATCGCGGCAGACCAGATAACAATTACGCGGTGGCATACGTTCTAATTGTAGAACGCATCCGGTTAGGAAGTACATCGAGAATGGCAGCCACGACGACAAATAACAAGAATGCACCCAGCCGATCGACGACGGTCAACAGTGCCTCGCAAATCGATTTTGTGCAGC
>JAGQPC010001175.1 GCA_020426925.1 Planctomycetales bacterium
GCACGGGACGTCAGGGTGATCGGAGCGTCGGTACAAATTGTCGCACGGGACGTCAGGGTGATCGGAGGATCGGTACAAATGCGTGCACGGGACGTCAGGGTGACCAGAGGATCGGTACAAATTGTCGCACGCGACGTCAGAGTGATCGGAGGGCCGGCACAAATTGTCGCACGGGACGTCAGGGTGATCGGAGCGTGGCGATAAACGCATGCACGGCGAGTTCAGGTGGCCGGGTCAGCAGTGCGAACGCATGCTCGTGACCTTCCGGCGACCTGGGAATCCGTGCAAAAGCATCCACAAGACGTTCAGTTGCCCGAGGCAACCGGTATGAGCGGCGTTTCGATGCTCGGGGACCTGAGGAGGTGGTGCGAACGCGAGCATAGGAAGTTGAGCGATCACGTCAGTCCGCTGATTCTAGAAGCCCGCTGGGCTTCGACGCACGATGGTGGCAAGCGGCATTAAGTTCCGAATTGAAACTTGTGCAGGAACTACTTGCCTGCTGCCCAGACGTGCGAATTGTTTACGAGTTCACGATAGGCTCGCTCAAGTTTTCGCAGCATTCGTTTCGCGAGCTCAGGATCGTCGAGCGCGAGATTCTTGGCCTCAGAAATGTCAGTGGTCAGATCATAAAGTTCTAAGTCCGTCAATTGTGCGTCACGGACGATCGGCAGTGATTCACTCGTGACGTTTTGCAGCCGCGGGATCGATTTGCCATCACCGTCGCGAAGTTGCGCAAGCACTTTCCATTTGCCGTCACGCATAGCAACCCGAGCCTCGTTGAGCCCATTAAAATAAGCCCAAGCCAACGGTTTTGCGCGGTCTACTTGCTTACCGTCCAGTGCGGGCAGAATGTTGGTACCGTCGAGTTTCAAGTCTGAAGGAACATTTGCGTCCGCAAGTGCACAAAACGTCGGGAGGAAGTCGAGCGACGAAATGACAGCGTTGCTCGTCTGTTCCGGTTTGATTCGGCCTTGCCAGTTCATAATGCCTGCTACGCGAAAACCTGCATCGTGCGTGTGGAGCTTCATGCCTCGAAGCGGCCCCGGCGTGCCGTGAGATCGATTGGCGGTTCGATATCGGTTGAGTGTTTCAGGTCCGTTGTCGGATGTGAAAACGATCAACGTGTTGGCCCGTCGATTCAGTTTTTCCAGAGCGGCCACAAACCGACCAACCGCTGCATCGACGTTGGCCACGTTCGCAAAATACTGAGCTTGATCGTCGCTGGACGCGGTGCGTCTGTATTGCGTCACAAGATTTTCAGGAGACGCAACCGGTTCGTGTGGCTCGTGAAATGCTAGAAACAAAAAGAACGTCTGTTCGCGATCTGTTGTCTCTAGCCACGCGGTTGCTTCGTCGACCACAAGTTGACAGCTGAAGCCTTCCAGCTTACCGACCTGATCTCCGTTGCGGACAAAGTTCTTTGGATTCTGGTGCGAAGGCGCGGCGTTGTTTTGCGTTGCGAACCAATGCTGAAAACCAAAGTCACCTGGCTGAGGTTGTTGCTGCTGATTGAACCGACTGTTGCAGTGCCATTTGCCTGCAAGGCACGTTTGGTAGCCCGCATTCAACAGCAATTGTGGAATCGTGACTTCCGACTCTCGCATGTGAACCTTGTGCCTCGCGTCCGGACTACTGTTCGAAGCAGGCGGAATCCAGTCATAAACCCCGGCTCGATTGGGACTTCGTCCCGTCAGCAGGCCAACTCGTGACGGAGAGCAAACCGGCGCCGCAGAATAGAAATCGGTGAATCGAATTCCGGTTTCGGCCAATCGATTCAAGTGGGGCGTCTTGATGTGCGGATGGCCATAGCATTCAAGGTCTCCGTAGCCAAGGTCATCGCACAAAATGACAACAATATTCGGTCGATCGTCTCCGGGGCAGTCGGCCGCAACTGCGAGAGCAAAAAAGAGAACCGCAAAGCAGCGAAGGGCTTGCTTGATCATAAGAATCTCAACAAATTCGTAACGGATGAACGCGAACGAGGCTGGTGCCTAATCGACTTGGCTATGATGCATCAAGTACGCGAATAGCGAGTCAATATCTTCCTGCGACAAATTATCAAGGAGACCGTCCGGCATTGGCGATTGAGTGGTGATCGTTGTGTTTTGAATTTCATCGACTGGCAGCGTCATCAATTCCGTCTGAGTTTGCAGCGTCACGGTGTTATTGTTTTTCGTGACGACCAAACCGTTAAAGACTTGACCCCCAGTCGTTTCAACGACCGACATTCGGAAGCCTTTGCTCACTTCGGCACTTGGATCGAGAATGTTATGCAGCAAGTAATCGATGTTGGATCGATTCGCGCCGGTTAGATCCGGCCCAATGTTTTCGCCGACTCCATACAGGCGATGACACTTCGAACAAGTCTTGTTGAACAGTTGACGACCATGCGATTTGTCGGCCTTGGCAAGACGTTCTGGAGTCAGCTGCGATTGCAATTTGTCGATCCGAGCCTTCTTTGCCGCCGGTGTGTCCCGAACTTCACCCCAGACTTTGGTGACTCGGTTGAACAATTCGCTGTCTCCCAGCGATCGAATCTGCCGGACGTCAAAAGCGGTCAAATCGGTTGCTGAAATCTTCTCTCTTTCGATTGCAGACACAAGGTCGTTCGCAAACGCTTTGCGAGAACACAAAATGGAAATCACGCTCGGTCTTTGCGGTGCTCGGAAGCGACTGTAATTTGCGACGAGCTTCTTGCCGATTTCCGGATCGTTGAACGACGCGAGCCCTTTTGCAGCGATCACGTTCATGCGGGAGTCATCTAGCACGAACATGCACGCGTCTTTCAACCCGGCGGCGCGAGTCTCCACCATGGTTTCGAGCGCCGATCGCCGTAGATTCGGATCCGCGTTTTCGTCCATGACAATTTGGCGAACTTCATCGATCGCCCGACCGCTGCCAAACACTACGCTCAGCTCTTGCACAAGTTTCGAAAGTTCTGCGTCGCGCGTCGTCGCTTTGTTTATTGTGTTGGCGACCTGTTCCCAATTGCTCGGCTTTTGGGCTCGTCGCCAACCTCGCAGGCCATCTTCGATGCCACGCAAAATGTTCTTCTGAGCCGCGATTTCATCGATCGACGCGACGAAACTCAAAACCGTTGCGACGTGCTCGATGTTGCTGTCGATCTCTTCTGCCAATCGTCGAACGATCAAACGTTGCGTCTTTGGCCATTTGCACGCCGTCGCCAGTTCGGCCAACTCCGCCGGATTCGATTCTGCAACCGGGATAAGGCCGTACCAAACCAACAACGGCAAGTTGTGATCGTCGGCGTCCTCTGATCGTTTGACGAGCTCCTTCGCAAGCTCTGCCCGTTTATTGACAGGCAACCGTTGAATCGTAGAAGCAAGTGTTAGGCGCACGAGCGAACTTTCGTCGCTGCGTGCCGCTTGCAGCAACGCATTCCACAGTACTTGGACGCCTGCATCAATCTGTGTTTTTCCCCCGTGTTCCGTCGGGCCATATATGTCGTCAAGCGGCCACGCATCCGTCATCGCTCGGACCGTCAGAGCACGAATGTGCTCGTTGGGATGCGAGAGGAAATCAAACAGATGGAAAAAGTCCCAGCCATGAAAGCCGGTGGAATGAATCGTGAGAAACGCGCGGCAGGCGTGTTCCGGATCGCCTTCTTTGATCAAGTCAATCAACTGTTCACGAGCGGCGCCGATATTGTCTCCGGCATTGGAACGTTCGGTCAGAATCAATCGGGCCTGCCGCACGAACCATTCGTTCTTGTGTGTATGCAACGCAGCCAGTTCTTTGCTGGAGGCTCTCCGCAGGTCACTATATTTATTTCGATTCGGAAGGTCGCCATAGTGCACTCGATATACTCGACCGCTTGTTCGATGGACGCCTGTGTGCTCGTGGCATTCGCCGGTGTCGCTCCA
>JAGQPC010001176.1 GCA_020426925.1 Planctomycetales bacterium
GCGAGTCGCTGAAGAGATGAACTGACGAGGCGGTTCGTCGTTGGACTTCGGCAGGCAGGTCTGCGTGGTCGTGGCGGTGAGGCTGGTTGCTTGTTTGTGGGAGGCATACGCACGACAGGCTGCGCGCACAGCGGTCGCGTGATGGCGCGAGGCGGCGTTTTTCGAAGTGCGAGTTTTGAGTTTCGCAGCGGTCATGCGTTCGCTCCTGTCGCGTGACGACAACGGACGGGCTGAGCGATCGCTCGACCGCGTGCTGCGAACTCACTTTCCGGCGGGCCTCGGCTTTACCCAGAAGCACTTGGGGTGTCGCGGCGCCAGATCGGGTTGTGGTTCGGGCCAGTGGTACGGCGCGAAGTTGACTGCCCAAGCCAGTGCTCGCAGGTTGGTGGCTTGGGTTCGGGCAGTCCTAACGTCCTGATCTGCTACGGGGGCGTACGTCAATCGCGCACGGAAACTCTGTTTTGACACACCAGATGGCAAACTGAGAGCACAACCCGTATCCTACCTATAAGCCTATAAGCCTATAAGAGAGTTCGCTCTACTCGCGCGGAATTGTCTCGCCGTTCGATGTCTTGGCAATCGTTGTATCAGCGTCAGTGTTATCGTTTACGATTCGTGGTAAATGAACGGTCGCTCCGTGGATCCGCCAACTCTCAGTCGTTAGGTGCAACTCGTCTCAAGGAGAATTGGTCGTGAAGCTGAAAGTCGCAGTCTACAATGTCGAATGGATGTCCCACCTATTCGACTCGAATGGCAACCCAAAAGCCTCAGGTGCAGAGGCAGCACGTGCGGCTCAACTCGGCAAGGTCGTCGCGAAGATGTCACCTGACATCCTTGGGATTGTCGAGGGGCCCGACACGACGGTCAGTGGTAGCAAAAGTGCTTCACAACAACTCGAGAAATGGGCTGCCGGCCAGGGACTACACGCCAGCTTCAAAGGAGTCCACGGCTTCCCATCGAACGGACAGCAGGAGTTGTGTGCGCTTTACCGAAGTGACAAGGTCAACGTTAAATTCAAGCCCGAGAAGAAACAGAGCAAGCATCCATTTAATGAACAATTCCTTGTCGATACCAGCGATACTCTGATCAAGGAAGCCTACAAACATTATCGGGCGCCCTTAGAGCTTCAAGTGCTTTCGTTGACAAGTCCCGCTAAAGAAGTCGCTCGAGTGATCGTTGCTCACACAAAATCCAAAGGCATTTTTGACAACGTCGATATCGCGAGATTTGAACAACTGTCCGAGAGGAACCGAAAGAAGCTGTATGCTGAGTGCCTATCAGTCCGGGAACGTTGTGACCAGTGGCTGACGGACGAACCAAAGAGAAACGTTGTCGTCATGGGCGATATCAACGACGGCGCTGGCATGGACTACTACGAAAGACGGTTTTCTCGCAGTGCAGTTGAATTGCTGATGGGCGATCCGTGGCAGCCGGATATTCAAATGAAGCATGTTTTGCCAAAGCCGAAGATCGATTCAAAGGGTTGGGTGCCGTACTCAAGCGACTTTCGTGACGCGCTAACCGAGTTCAAGGTCAACGTCCTGATCGACCACATGCTTGTAAGTCGAAACGTGAAGGTCAGCGATGCAACGGTCTGGAATCCTCACCTGAAGGCAAACAGCGGCATCGCCGCCATACAAAGCGTCAAAACTGAACTGGACAAGGCGTCAGACCACTACCCGGTAATGGCGACGTTGGAGATGACACCGATTAGCACGTAACCACAAAGAAAGAATTAGACATCGCAGGAGCGTGACTAGGCCTCTTCAAAGGGAGTCGATCGTTGCGAGCATGAACAGTTTAGCGGAGCGATCGATTGAGCCGATGCTCAAATGATCTGTTCAGGATGGCCGAAGTTGGCGAACAAGTGAAATGCGTAAAACCAGAAGGCTGCGTCTGTAGGCGCGGGTTTAGCGTCATCGCAAGGGCAATAAACGCAAGTTTCAACAAGAACACTAATGTGCGGCGTCGCGGCACTTGCAGTCAGCATTGGCATCATCACCTTCGCGTTGACGAAACGTGGATGTCGCTCGGGCTCACAAGACCATTGACAATGCTGAGGAGCTCCGGTGCGTGTTTCGCTGGTTCTTACGATTCCCCAACGGTCCCTAAATTGCTGGCCAACCACTTGTTGCAAGCGTCGGATCACGCG
>JAGQPC010001177.1 GCA_020426925.1 Planctomycetales bacterium
TGCTGTTGAATTCTCCGTCCAAGTTGGAATCGCCGATCCATGTGTGCTTGAGGTCCTGAATCCATGTTTCGCGATCAGTCTCGTCGACTTGCCCATCAAAGTTCATGTCGAACCATCGAGAGCTGTTGTCGTCGCGAACCGCGTCGCTGATTAAATCGATGTCGCCGGCATCCAGGTCACTCGTATAGTTGAGATCACCAAGTGACGACGGTGTGAAGTAAACGTCGTCGAAAGTAACATCAAGCCACGCTGGAGGCGTTCCTGTATCGACGTAGGTGAAGAGCCCTAATCCTTCAGTATCAGGTGGGAGCTCATCCGGATCGAGAATGACAAGTTGAGGGTACGCTGGTTCAGGTTCGCCTTCGGCCCAAACTTTCATCGACAGCTTGCCCGCGACAACGCCGCCTTCGATGTTCCAAGTTTCGCCTGGTTGAAACGTAACGCCTGGAACAATGTATTCGCGATATAGATCGCTTTGCGAACTCCGGTAGAGCAAGAATTGCCCGTTCGTACCTCTTCCCTTGGCTTCGACGCATCCGTCCGACCATCGCGTTCGCTATCTGCACGCGGTGGGAAAGAGCGAGCTGGGACGCCGGTTAGCGGCAGTTGGCCATTTTGACCAAGCACGTGAGTGTTTCAGCGAGGCGATAAACTCAGAGCTTGCACAGTTCGCAGTTGTCGACCACGTTCTTAGCCAAGAGCGACTTTCACATTTACTCTCGCGCATGGGAAAGTTTCGCGACGCGACAGCCTCGATTCAAACCGCACTTGAGATCGCAGAACGTGAGTTGGCTCCGCGGGCAATTCCATCTGAATCTGGCTGGGGCCGGCGACTGATCTACCTCAATCGTTGTCGAGCTTCTGCTGCACTTCAGTATCTGTATGCTGGCGATTTCGAATCTGCCGAACAACACCTCAGATCGGCGATTGATTCGATCGAACCCTGGGCGAACGACCTGCCTGCGTATGTCTGGTTTCAGTACTATCTCGGTCGGTGGTATCACGATTTGGCAGAATCGCTAACCGGCCAGCAGAATATGGCGGAGGCAGAAGAGGCTCGTCGACAATCGCTTGCTGCGTGGGAATCGGCAAGCCATTCGGACTTCGTTGTGTTTCTGCATGGAAGAGGAATCGCTCATTATCGACTGGGGGAACTGCTGCATCGGACCGGTCGGATGCAGCAAGCCGCCGAGCATTTTGAAATGGCACGTGCGACGTACGAGGAGCTCGCCGCCCGACAACCAGATAGCTGGGATTGTCACTGGCCGTTGATCTGCATGTTGGCCAACTGTCCCGCTGAAGAGTTTCGTGATCCGGCACGAGCGGTCGAGCTGGCTGTGCGAGCACTCCCAAAACATGTAGGGCACTGCTGGCGATATACCGCGCTCGCTCAATACCGAAATAATGAATTCGAAGCCGCCGCAGATTCTGTGAAACAGGGTATGCGGCTGCGTGAAGGCGGCGACGCGATCGACCAAACTCTTTTGGCAATCGCTCTACACCGCACGGGCCGCGTGTCGGAAGCCAATGACGCTTCCACAAATGCGAAAACGCACCTCGCAGAAAAGCGACCTGTGTTTTACGAGTACCTTGGCATCGACGCAGTTAACCGATTGATCGAAGAGGCTGACGTGCAATCCACAGGCCGAGCAATTCTTTACGATCTTGCAGATTGACACCAATTGCCACGTATATAGCTCGCCGACTCGCGACGATCCACTGTCTCGCGACGCATTGCACGCCGCGAGCACCTGCTTCACCACAACTTCCGCAAAGTTCAAATCAGTGCCAAGCGTGATCCGAAACTCGTTGCCAAGATGAATCGCAGGCGTCTGCATCGCTGTCGGCACGTCGGTTGGCTGAATCGTTGTCGTCGTCTGGAACGGAGTCATCGCCAACTCGTCGCGGACGTCATCACCTGTGACCGTTCAGCAACAATTGCCTTGCCAGCTCGCAGCTTAGAACGAAGCGTCCGACACTCGCTCCGATTCGCACTACCGAGCAACCGTCAAACCCGACCGCTCAAACCTTTCAAGCCGCTGGAGCACGCTTACACCTCTCGCACGACAGATTCGCCGAAATTGCATCGGCCTTGCCACGACTGGAACTTACTTAAACGCAACCCGTTCAGCACGTTTCGCGCCGGGGTTTAACTAACCACGGCATCGCAACATTTCCATCTTCATTTCGGATTTCAAGCAGCGCAAATTGAGTTCAGCATTCCAACTGCGAGAATAGATTTCTGCAATGTTGTCCAGGGTGAACTTAATCGGGTTCTAGCAGTATAGTTGCCACGACGATCTTCTCACTGCTTAGGCGGAAGTAAGTGGCATTCGTCTCTTGCTGTCCCTGTGCGTATTGGCACAGTCGCGACTCGCATCGCACAACTTGCTGTGCGACCGTGCCCAGCAGAGAGACGACTGGGGCGCGCCGTCGCCGCGCAAATTCTTGACTCGCACAATGTTATGACCGGCTCTCGGACACTAGTATCGGTCTCGTGTAGGGCTGGTATGTTTTTTGCTGAATTGGAGCGGACGTTGCCGTAAGTCCTGCCAGTCCCTCTACATCACGACTTGAAGCAGAATGTCCCTCTATATCAAATGGCACCAGCTGATCGCGTCGTTGGCTGCATTGCTGCTGGCGCTGGGTTGTCAACCGTCTGGTCCTGTGTCCACGCAAGACGCCACATCAATTGGCGAGTCTTCGCCCGATGATGGTTCGCAGCAAGCGGCGAAACCTCTGGTCGAAGCCATCTCGGCCCCTGCAACCGTAGAGGCGGCAGACATCGATCCAGCGGACTTGCCAACTCCGGTAGCACTCACGGCCGAAGACTGGCCACAATTCCGCGGCGCCATGCGAGACGGAATCGTTCGAGGAAACACTCAGCTGGCTCGGGCATGGCCGGAAGGCGGTCCACCGATTCTGTGGAAAGCAGCCGTTGGTCAAGGTTACTCGGCGCCGTCCATTGTGGCTGGACGTATCTATTTGAATGACTACGACGAATCGAACAACGAGTGGTTGGTGCGATGTTTATCTCTCGATACGGGAGACCAACACTGGATCTACCGTGTGCCGAAGCGAATTCGCCCCAATCATTCCATCACTCGTTCG
>JAGQPC010001178.1 GCA_020426925.1 Planctomycetales bacterium
CCGCGAAGCGTGATGTAGCCTTCGCACCAGTGCGCGAGTCGCTTGTTGGTGTCGCGTTTGTGCCAATCCTTTGCAGCTTCGGCGAGCCGCACGACGACCGTCGAATTGACGATAGGATTTCCAGACGATTGCGGCAGCATGCTCGGGCCTTGGCCGAGAAAGAACACTTCCACGATTTCCAAAGGCACGCGAAATGGACGCCACCCGCCGGCATAGACCAGCAAATGTCGGTCGTCACTTGCAAGTCGCGGCGTCATCATGTGCCACAGAATGATCGCCGAAAACGCCAGCCCACAAATGGCCAACCCAATCCCGATTGACGCGATGGTGCCGGTTATCAAATTCATGGCGCCGCCGACGAGTGTGATTGTGCCGGTCGCCGCCAGCAAAACTCCGCACGCTCGCTGGTTCGTTTTCAGCCAAATGATACGTTTTCGCGATCCCACGACGGGCTCCGAATCCAACTTTGCGATTGCCTTTGACGGGCCAAAAGGAACATGCCACCAGCGGGCGAGTTAAACCCGATAACCGGCAAATCAGTCGGCCGCAGAGAGTTTGCTGGGCAATTATTACGCACGAACAGCCATTCGTAACAGCCGGGGTAGTTGCCGAGACGAATTTTAGAGATATTCCGATTCGGTGAGGCGGAGCGGTAAATAACGAAGAGCATTGACGTGCATCGTCGAGGAATCATTCCTAAACGGTAACTTGGAAGATCATGGGTCACGACAATTCAGGAGCCAACTACGATTCGGCCATCGCCACGGTTCTTTTGGTGGTAGCCGTCGTATATGGAACGTTCGTATTCAAAGGCGGCTTCGACAATAATGTTGAGATGGATTCGGCCGGGCAGGTGTCCGATTCCGCCCATTCAGAACACGATGAAGCCTCTAGTCACGATAGCGAACTTGCCGGTTCTGGTGTGCCGCACGACGAGGGGCACGGTGACGGACATGATGCGAGCGAACATGAATTGCCAAGCGTCTATGCCGTTTTGCCATTTGTATTGCTCCTCGGAGCGATCGCGGTTTTCCCATTGCTGAAACGCGTTGAGCACTGGTGGGAAAGCAATTTGCATCGGTTTTACGTTGCCGCCGGTTTGGCAATTGTCACGTTGGGTTACTACTTGCTTGCTCGCGGCGGGTGGCACAGCGTCGAGCATGTTTTGGAGCATGCGATTCTAAAAGAATTCATCCCGTTCATCGTCTTGCTGTTCAGCCTGTACGCGATATCGGGCGGAATTCGGATTCGAGGAGACTTGCCCGCGACTCCGGTAATCAATTGTATTTTCTTGGCGATTGGTGGAGCGCTCGCCAGTTTCATAGGCACGACCGGAGCGGCGATGTTGCTCATTCGGCCGCTCATCGATACGAACAACGAACGCAAGCACTGTCAGCACACGATCGTGTTTTTCATCTTTGTCGTTTGCAATTGTGGCGGGTGCTTGCTGCCGATCGGAGACCCACCGCTGTTCCTTGGCTACCTGGAGGGCGTTCCATTTCTCTGGACGATGTGGAGTCTGTGGCTTCCTTGGCTGTTTACTAACGTGTTGCTGATCGCGATCTATTTTGTAGTCGACAAGTTTTACTATTACCCGAAAGAGACTCTGCTGGATATTCGTCGTGACAACACAGAGACTCGTCCGCTAAAAATATCGGGATTGCTGCCGAACGCCATTCTGCTGCTAGGCGTGATTCTGGCAGTCGCGCTCCTTGACCCGACCAAGCCTATCAATGGCTGGGCGCCTTGGCCCTACCTGCGAGAGATCGTGCAGTTGTCGTTGGTGGCTGCGTCGTTGCTTCTTGGTTCGGCAAAGGTAAGAGCTGACAACAAATTCAATTACCACGCGATCCTGGAAGTCGCAGCGTTATTCATTGGCATCTTCATCTGCATGCAGCCGGCGCTGGAAATCCTAAACGTGAAAGGCGCCAGTCTTGGAGTCGATACTCCGACAAAGTACTTTTGGGTAACCGGGAGTTTGTCTTCCGTACTGGACAACGCGCCGACTTATCTGGTGTTTTACAAAACGTGTGATGCCGGGTTTTCTGAGCCGCTGCACTCTTTGGTGCAAACGCCCGGGGTTGCAACTCAAAACTTGGTCAGCATCAGTTTGGGTGCGGTGTTTATGGGAGCCATGACGTACATTGGCAATGGTCCAAATTTCATGGTCCGAGCCATCGCCGAGCAAATGGGGATTCGCATGCCTGGCTTCTTCGGATATGTCGTTCGCTACAGCGTTCCGTGCTTGCTGCCGGTATTCGTTTTAGTAACACTCGTTTTTCTTCGCACCTAGGTTTGGATTGTGCACCGAGAATTCGCTCAAGTCGAATGGGACGCAGACCTGGAAGACGACTGCCGCCAGTTGATTCGACTTGCGGTGCGCGAAGACTTGGGGCGAACGTTTGATTGGACGACCGTTTCGCTGGTTCTGGAAGAGGCAACCGGAAAAGCCAATATCGTCAATCGAGAAGCCGGAGTGATCGCAGGGCAGGGCATCATTCCGCTGATCATTGACGAGATGCAATGCGACATCGAATTCGAACAGCGGATTGACGACGGGACCTTTGTCGAACAGCGAACGACGCTGGGCACGATATCGGGCTCGGCCAGAGACCTGTTAGTCACCGAACGCCCGATTCTGAATTTCCTCGGCCATCTGTGTGGCGTCGCGACGCTCGCGAATCGGTTCGTCAACGCCGTAGCCGGAACGAAAGTTCGGCTGTACGACACTCGCAAAACGATTCCAGGATATCGGCGGCTGGAAAAATATGCAGCACGTTGCGGTGGAGCACACAATCATCGGTTGGGACTGAACTCAGCAATTCTGATCAAAGACAACCACTTGGCGTTAGGAGCGGGATCTTCGGAGCAGAAGTTTTCGCCGTACGACGCCGTCGTGAAAGCTCACGAGTTCATCATCGAAACCTTTGCGAACAATGATCGAGCCAGTCAAGAAGAACGCGAAATGATTGTCGAAATCGAAGTCGACACTCTGGAGCAACTGGCCGAAGTGATCCCAACGTGTCCGGATATCGTGTTGCTGGACAACATGTCACCCGAGCAACTGGCCAAAGCGGTCGCCATGCGAGACGAGGCGCAGGCGGCGATCGAACTCGAAGCCTCGGGTGGCGTGAGTCTGGAAACGGTTCGAGCCATCGCCGAATCTGGCGTCGATCGCATCAGCGTCGGCGCGATCACTCATTCAGCTCGGCAGCTGGACATCGGGCTAGATTGGACGAAGTGACATTGCACGCACTAGCTGCGGTGCGTGTGTCAAATCTTCTTTTCGTCAATGGCATTGCGAGTTCAAGTCAGGTAGTCTCATTGGTGTGAACGGGGGACTCCGCTCCGGGGAAATGTTCGAATGGATGCTCATTAAAGTTCCGCGAGATGATTGAGGGCTGCCATGTCATTTGTTCGTTTGCGTTTTGTCGTGTTGTTGATCGGTGTCTCGTTGTTGTCGTCGGAAACGGCTTTCGCTGACGATGACGTTGCCGAGCGTCTGTCGGCCGTCGAAGGACAGCTCGTGAAACTCAATGAGAATCTGTCGGCGTTGATCGACCATCTGTCGCCGCAATCAGCGTCCGTGGCGAAGAGAGGTTCTGACCAGTCCGCCGATGGACCAATTTCTTCTTTGCCGCTGGACGACGGCGACAGCGACGATGATTCGGACGACGATGCCGATTTGCGACTTGCGGATCGAATTGCGTCGCTCGAAAAGAAAGTCGAGTCTTTGGCCGCACAACCGGACGACGAAGTTGAGCGGCTGCGAGGACGTGTCGACGTATTGGAATTGAGCGTCGCCGAGCTGCCACAAAGGGCTGTCTCTGCGATGATAGCTGAACGACCAAAAGAACTTGGCGAGACGATTCGTGACACGGTTCAGGGACGAGCGCTGATCGACAATGTCAGCGGTGTGACTCGCTATGTAAAAATCAACGGGCAAAAGTGGCGAGTGTTACCGGGACGCTCGGTCGCGCACGTTTCGCCGTCCGTGCCTCTTCAGTTTGAATTCGATTTGAACGGCGGCAAAGTGTTTACGTTTTATCCTCGAGAGTGGGAGTATCGAGACGGGCGGTACGAAATGGATTTGATCATGCGGTAGTGCGAGACTTCGCGGCATCCGATCTGCTTGACGCTACTTCACTGTCCCTTTGGTCATTGATGTCTACACAAGTTGTGCGCCCGGAACTTCACCCTCCCTCGGGAGGGTC
>JAGQPC010001179.1 GCA_020426925.1 Planctomycetales bacterium
GTGGTCGTTTTGATCGGGAGAAAGGCCGCGAAGTATAGGCAAACGGCCGAAGGCTCCACTACCCGTATTTTTTCGTGACGCTCGCTGTGACTGCACTGCAGTGAAGCTACCGTTCATCCACCGCATTGGTCTTGATCGCGGTGATCGTTTCGGGGACAGTCCCACGCGGATTGAAACAACGTGTTGTGTACTTTAGACGTGAGGCAGAGCCCTCCGTTGTGCGTCATGGCGATTTGGGCAATAGCGAAAATTGTGCGGCATATGTCGCAACCCGAAGAAGATGCAGGGACCGTTCTGTCAGGCCCTGCAGTCGATGATGCAAAGTCCCCAGAGATTCAACGCGTCGACGACGAACCCAACACGCACGGTCCAAATGTTTCAAATCGGCCAGCTCCCACTGACCCGAACACGATTCCATTTCAATTTGATCGATCGCCTGCTGTGGACACACACGAATTGGAAGAAACGGCATTTGAGTTTCAGGAAGTTCAATCGTTTCAGCAGGTTGCCACGATCGAACGACCGGCCACTACGGAAACACTTGAAGTGGAACTTGGAACTGTGAGTATGAAGCGGGCGCAAGTTAGCCAACTTCAAAACGGTGCCGTTGTGGCATTGAACGAGACTGTGGAAGAAGAGGTGCTCATTCGACACGGGCAGGAGGTCGTCGCCAAAGGTAAGATGACAGTCGTGGAGGGCAGGATAGCCGTTCGGATCAGTGAAACGTTTGCGCACGACGCAGTGTTCGCTGACAGTTTCAGCGAATGACGGAGCAGACTATGAAACATGGATTACAACTAGCGATTCTGTTGGCCTGCGTTTGCATCGTGTCGGTTGCGTTGGGCGAGAATTCTGCCTCGACTAGTGTCTTTGCAGACGCGACACTTGGCACCGAACCGCTCGTCGCAATCGATCTGACATCGGCCGAAATCGAATCGGTGTCAAAAGCCACAACGCATCGCTCGATTCCACTTTCACCAAGTCGAGCTGAGCCTGAGAAACCTTCCGAGCAGTTCCGCAATCCGTTTTCACTTGCGGATCCCGCAACGCACCGAATCGCAAGTGCATTGTCGCTGGTCGTCGGAATGATCTTACTGCTGATGGTCGGAGCACGGTTCTTTAGTCGCGGCAAAACGAAATCGGATAGCACGATTCAGGTAATCGGGCGAGTAACGGTTTCTCCCAAGCACCAACTGCATCTCGTTCGAGTCTACGACAATACGCTGCTGCTCGCAGAAACACCTAACGGCTTGACTCAGCTGGACATTCGAAACGAACGCGGTCACACAGGCGATCCTGTGTCTACTGACGAGTTGCAGCAGGCGGCTCCGCCTGAGGATGACGAGTCTCAGCGTCTGTTAGAAATGATTCGCAATTCGGACTCGTGGAAATCACCAATCGCCGACTCCAGATTCGCTGATTCCAGATTGGGTCCTCTGCGAGGTTCGACCTATGCGTAGTTCGCCGCGCAATCGAACGAACTGCATCTGTGTTGTGACGATCACTGCAGTGTTGATCTTCGTCGGAAACGTGCCAGCCGCGGGCAATGTGCCAGGCTCCGAACAACCAGTGCCTGTAGAGCAAACGGATGTCGCTTTAGGAGTGGGACGCGTCGAACTGGCGACCGCAGAAGTCACTACCGACGCCGCACCGGAAGTCGTCTTGCCAGCAACGATCGAAACTGATCATTCCGAAATGCGGCAAACAGGCAGCAGTACCAATGACATCGTGGCGCAACTAGATGGGTTCGCCGAACCGTCCAGAATTGGATCGTCCCTGAAAATCGTCATGACAATGTCGGTCATCAGTTTGGCGCCAGCGATTCTACTGATGACGACATCGTTCATCCGGATCACGATCGTACTTGGGCTTCTGCGACAGGCTTTGGGAGCGCAGCAATTGCCACCCAATCAAGTGACGACATCACTCGCATTATTTATGACAGCAATGATCATGTGGCCCGTTTGGACTCGAGTCTACGAAGACGCCGTCGTGCCGTATTCGGATCCGAACGTTGAAATGTCGATGGCGGAAGCCTGGGAAATTGGCAGCGAGCCCGTGCGGCACTTCATGATCAGCCAAATCGAATTTGCCCACAACACGGACGACGTCCGCCTATTCGTGCAATACACACCCAACGCGAAAAAAGATCCCGAAACCTACGATGACGTGCCGACTCAGGCATTACTTCCAGCGTTTGTGCTGAGTGAACTGAAGACTGCGTTCTTGTTGGGGTTTCAGATTTACTTGCCGTTTTTGATCATCGATATCGTTGTATCGACGCTGACTACGTCCATGGGAATGGTTATGCTTCCACCGACGATGATGTCTCTGCCGTTCAAACTTCTGCTGTTCGTTTTGGTCGACGGTTGGCATTTGATCGTTGGCATGTTGCTCGAGAGCTTTGGTACCTATGGTTAGGATCTTCGGAAGAATAAGTGACATAGGCTTCCAGTCTGTGGTTTCCCGTTCACAGGCTGGAAGCCTATGCCACGTTAAAAT
>JAGQPC010000002.1 GCA_020426925.1 Planctomycetales bacterium
TCGCGCTCTGGCAACCGTGCCGCCCTTCGAATCGCATTCTCGCTAATCCTGGTGTCTGCGTACGCGCCAAGCCCAGTTGTATACATCTCTTCTCGTGCGACTGTACCCTGATCAACTACCTGGACCGTCTCACGGTGGTTGGTCCCGCTCAGGGTATGCCATGCGTGAATGAGTTCATGGGCTAACACAACCCATGTTGGCGTCGGTCTGCCGCAAAGCCGCGTGTAAATCTCAGCGCTATTTTCATCGTTGTGCATATCGATACTCACCTTGCTGCCCACGCCGGCAAACTGGAATTCGCGTCTACCGAAGTTCTTCGTGACGCGATACTTGTCATTGATATTGCCAGAAGCGCCGGTGCTGGCGCCCTCACTCTTGGAGCTTGGCCTGAAGTAGATCGTTACCGCACGTTCGGCACCATGGCCGCTCGTACCGATTCCATCAAAGCGTTGACCGATAAGTTTGAGGAGATCTTTGCCGATCGCGTTTGCATTGATTAGATCAAGATCTCGCACGCAGTTGTAATAGAAGGAATGCTTCTGCATCATGTAGGCATTGCCGGAGTAGAGAAGTCCATTAAAACCGCGCTTTCCGTTTGCATCGATGTAGATGCCTTTGTACTCGGTCGCTCTCGCCATGAGAAATCCCTATGCTGTTTTTTGATTTGCAAATATGCCACCACTCCATCCGGGCTTTACATTCGTTCCATTGAGTAATTCTAGGTCGCAAAAACTGGCCAGCCGCCGCCTCAAAAGAAAAAGACGGGCAGAGTAAAAGAGTACAGGCAATGCATGGGACAGCTAGCGCCCGATGACTTAGGAATGTCCCTTCTAAATTCCGGCGACCAGGATGGGCTGACAATATGCTTGTAGGCCAAGCATGAGAAAACGCAGGATTCGGTCACGTGTCCATGTCGATGCCCTTCTGGGTAGGGTGTTGACTGTCGAAAGATTTTTCGGGAAATGCGCGCGCCGTTCAAATCGGGATGTCGATTAGACCAGTAGGAGCCAAAATCAAGCTAAAACAGGAGTATTCCATGAGTCTAAGAGTTACACGATCGCAACGGAGAAACACACATCCGCCCGTCGATTTCGCATCCAGCAGGAGCTCGGTTTGGTCGGCACGAGACTTGGCTCCGCTGGATACAGAAACCTTGTTCAAACCAGACGTTTCCGAAAGGGTTGTTCCAAATTCGAATGGCCATTTCGGTTCGCGCGACGTAACGGAGTTTTTCGATCGTCTCTGGAAGATGTTTCCACGAAAGACAGGGCTTGTCGTTGAATTGGATATCTGCGACGTGAAAACGGTCGGTGTGGCGTTCGCACGTGAATTGGAGTTCTATCGACGGGAGCTACAAAGGTGTGCCGGAACCGTTCGGATAATTAATGGCGATCAAATCCATAACAAATCGGACGACTAGGATAATACTGAACGACAAAACTGGCGCCTGTGGCTTTGGTGCAATTGAGGCTATTTATAGGAATGCCCGTTTTCCGCAGGGGCACGTGCCAGTTTGCCAGACATCAAGTGTCTTCTCTTCCCACCCAACTGTCGTTGTCCATGGGAAGCCTTACATTTGCGGTTGTGTCGTTGTCGAGCTAGACTACAACCTCGATTACACTCGCGTGTTACGAAGTTAAGGCCTGGACTCGACGCGTGGCCCAAATGGAAGATGAATCGAAACTGGTGTCAGACGCAATTAACGGCGACCGGATTGCATTGCAACAGCTCCTTTTGGAACACGCTTCATTAGTCAAACAGCATATTACGACTAAAATCCCGGTAGCGGTTCAAGGCCTGATTGATGCGGACGACGTCATGCAGCAGGCGTGTGTCGAGGCCTTCCGATCAATTCGGCATTTCCAGCCCCAGTCCGATGGGGCATTTCTCGCATGGTTCAAATCCATTGCGCTCCATCGACTAAAGGACGCCGTCAAATCGTTAAGACGCGTCAAACGGGGAGGAGAATTTCGTCGCGTCATGCAACCGTCGACGACGGAGTCTCATGCGCTGATTGGCCTAGTGGAATTACTATCGGCCGGCAGCCATACTCCTAGCAGATCAGCGGTGCGAAACGAAGCAGTTCACGCTATACAAAGGTCGATCCAAGAGCTGCCCGATGATTACCGACAAGCTGTACAACTTCGGCTGATTGAGGGAAAAAGCTTAGACGAAACGGCCGAGACGATGGATCGGAGCCCGCGGGCCGTTCGCATTTTAGTCGAACGAGCGAAGAAAAAAATGCGCGCAGCCCTGGGCCGCCTGTCTCTTTATGAGTAGGCGATGCAGACTGGATGAATCTTCGTAGAAGAGACGACCGCCGCTCGCCTTCTCAATCTACCTCGAAGTACGCTCGTTCCGGCTCAATGATGGAGGACTACTTTTGTTAGAACGTCATCTGCCGATAGACAAGAATGGTAAACAGCGGCTGGAGCAGATTCGACGAATCGTCAAAGATTGTCTGATGGCACGAGCTGCTGGCAAAGATGTCGCCGATAAATCGCTGATTCAGTCTCATCCAGATCTCATGCCCGAACTGGCTGAAGAACTAAAAAATCTAAGAATGATCGAGCAGGCAGATCGCCAGGCAAAGCAGCCAGGTTCATCGGGACTTCACATTCGCTGTCCGCATTGCCAAAATCCCGTGGAATTGGTGGAAGAGGGGGCTATATCGGAAGTGCTGTGCCCTTCGTGCGGCAGCCCGTTTGGCCTGGTCGATGACTCGGAACGAACCTACCAAGCTCGGAGCGATCAACGAATCGGACATTTCCAGCTTCTCGACAAAGTCGGCATGGGGGCATTCGGCAGCGTCTGGAGCGCACGCGATACGGAACTCGATCGCCAAGTCGCGGTCAAGATTCCTCGCAATGGACAGCTGAGTACCGAAGACGCCGAACTGTTTATTCGCGAAGCGCGTGCGGCGGCGCAGCTCAAGCATCCTCATATTGTGAGCGTACTGGAAGTCGGGCGTCACGAGGATCGCATCTACATCGTGACAGAATTCGTGCAAGGTTTGGACCTGGCCGATAGGCTGTCCGACCAACAAGCCACGCCTCGAGAAGCAGCTGCACTTTGCGCAACGGTTGCCGACGCTCTGCAACATGCTCACGAACAAGGTGTGATTTACCGAGACCTCAAACCGTCGAACATCATGCTCGACACGGCAGGCGAACCGCACTTGATGGACTTTGGCCTGGCCAAACGCGAGTCGGGCGAGATGACGATGACGGTGGAAGGCAAGCTACTGGGAACGCCGGCGTACATGTCTCCCGAGCAAGCACGCGGCTCGGCACACGCGGCCGATGCCAGGAGCGATGTCTATTCTCTGGGCGTGATCTTGTTTGACCTATTGACTGGTGAGCGGCCGTTTCGTGGCAGTATGCGGATGCTGCTACATCAAATCCTTGTGGATGATGCGCCAAGTCCGCGCAAAATGAATAGTTCGGTCTCACGAGACCTAGAGATCATCTGTCTAAAGTGCTTGGAAAAGGACGCCGACCAGCGCTACAAAATCGCAGCCGATTTACGAGACGATCTTCGACGCTTTTTGTCCGACGAACCGGTAGCGGCGCGCCCAATCACCAAAGCTGCTCGAGCTTGGCGATGGTGCCGACGCAAGCCTGTTGTCACCGGGCTTGGCGCGGCCGTCTTGGGATTACTGAGTTTTCTGGCGGTTGCTGGGCCGTTGGTTGCTCTGAATCAGCGAACATTGACCGAGCAATATCGAGGGGAACGGTACAAGGCGGAAAACGCAAGCGAAGAGACCCAAAGGTCCCGTGAGAATCTGCGTCGCCAGCTTTATATATCCGATATGGGGATGGCGCAACGGGCGCTCAAACGAGGCCAGATTGCGTCCGTTATTGAACGTCTCGACCGCCATCTACCTGAGGACAACCAGGACGATCTACGCGGCTTCGAATGGTACTATCTGTGGGCAGCCATTGAGAGGACTGTTTTCTCGCCTCGATTCGATGCCGTCGCCCCACAGGATGCAAGATTTTCGGACGACGGATCCACAATTACATGTTTTGATCCTGGGAACGAGCATGTATCGCAACGAGACGTCCGCACGCAAGAGATTTACAGTATGGTCAAGTTCAATTGCAAAGGAGTTGATGATACAAAATCCTTTTTGGGGAGGTTTTCACCCAACGGTCAACTAGCGGCTTTGAGTTTTGAAGGGGGTCGCCTTCTACTTGTCGACCTGAAAACGCGCGAACGAGATCTGCTAAGCGGTCATGACGCTCACATCAGGTCAGGTGCGTTTTCTCCCGATGGCAACGTTTTGGCGTCTGGAGACGATCGTGGATCCGTCATCCTATGGGACGTAGGAAAACGCCGGAAGCTGTTCGAGCTGAACGCTCAGGCGGGGCAAAAGGCTCATGAAGACAAAGACATGCTTGGATACATTGTCTGCGACATCACGTTTTCTCCTGATGGCAAGATGTTGGCCACCGCCAGTCGTGACCAAACGGCGCGACTTTGGGACGCCGCCAACGGGAGGTTACTAGAAACGTTCGCTGTATCGCAACACACGACGGAAAGAAGCTCCGTTTGGTCTGTCGCTTTTTCACCCGATGGAAAAACATTGGTCACTGGGACGAGTGGCGATTGTGCCGTGTTGCTTTGGGATGTCAAGAGTCGACATTTCCTTAAGAAACTCCGTGCGCACGAGAAATTCGTGTCTCGATTGGCGTTCTCGAACGATGGCACGATTCTCGCGTCCGGAGGAAGTACAATCCGGCTATGGGACATGAACAGTGGCGAGTTGCGTGATTCGTTTTCAAGTGGATACCAAGGTGGCGTAACCCCGTTCTTGTCGTTCTCGCCAGACGGGTCGGTCTTAGCCGCTAGATGCAAGGATGGAGTCAAGCTATGGCAACTTCGCCAGCCTGCTAATCCCGCTCAAATAAGATTGCCGGATGATTGGCAGAAATACAGGCTAGATGTCAGTTCAGACGCGACAAACGGTGTCATTGGGACGCTGTCCGGAAAAGTTGAGGTATACGATTTGACGACTGGGTCGCAGCTTCATCAGGTTTCGCACAGCCCAGAGCCGATCACCCACGTCTCATGGGATCATGAAACGAATGAAAGATTCGCGTCGACCGACCGAACAGGCAGTGTCAAGGCGTGGAATGCGGAAACAGGTGAGTTGCTCCATTCATTCGAGTCCGAGTCGCGTGATGAGTTTCTGTTCATCTCGGCGTGGTTCTCACCAGCCGGCAACAACATCTCGGCCATCAGCAAAAATGGTCGAGTTTCTAGCTGGAATTTAGGCGTATCCAATCGCATCAAAAAGGAGATTCATGCCGTCGAGCAAGACCGTAGGAATATGGCTGGATTCATGGGAGACATGACGTTTAGTCACGACGGCCGACTTTTGGCGACGAGCGGCGTAACTGTCTCCGACAAGGGGGAGGAACGGAATGTTCGGCTATGGGATGTTTTGACCGATCGGCTGGTACGATCGATTTCGCCTAAAGACGGAAAACGTATCTGCACGTTTTCCGCGGACGACTCACTTATGGCTTTGCGAAACCGTGATGAATTTTGCGTGTTGGATGTGGCAAGCGGCGAAGTACGACACCGCTTTGCCGGACACCATGGAAGCATTGCATCGATGTGCTTCTCGCCGGACGGTCGTCAACTTTTCGTCGGCGAATTCGGAACCGTCAAGATTTGGGATCTGCGTACGGACGAATTGCGTTTTGAGCTTGACGCACATAAAGACCAGGTTAGTCACACTTCCCTCACGCCCGATTGTCGGACGCTCACGACGGCAAGCTCCGACAAAACAATCAAGCAATGGCGATTCGCCAATGATGAAGAAGTCCAGCAAATACGCCAGCGCTGGCAGCAGAATCGGCAGGCTCAGGAATGAAAGTGAACTAGAAGTGATGGAAGAGCGATTGTATTCATGGAGTACGCAACTGCGAAAAGAGGAGCGAAAAATGGGGACTGGCTCCGAGCTGATTCCGTGCAAACCTGTGCAAAAAGGCCATGCTCCGTGCCAGTCCCCTTTTTTTCGATGGCGGAGCAGGGCCAACGGCCCTGCAATTTATGGATCACGCGGAATTGATAAATGTTCGGGCCGTTGGCCCTTGAATTTGGTGAACATCGAAACTCAGGCCTGCAGCGCCTGCAACCTGGGGCTAGGCAGATGGCTAGGCCTTTGTCCCGAAGATCGAAAGCAAGAGGTAAATAATGTCCAATTCCTCAATCGATTCAGACGAAAAGCGAGCCGAGCAAATTCGGCAAATCGTCAAGGACTGCCTGATGGATCGAGCTGCGGGAGAGAAGATTACGGATGAATCGCTGATCCAGTCCCATCCCCATCTGATGCCCGAATTGCAGGAAGAGCTTCGCAATCTGCGAATGATCGAACAGGCGGAAGTGAAGGCGGATCGGTCGGGAGTTTCCGGTTTACATATTCGCTGTCCGCATTGCCAAAACCCAGTGGAACTGGTGGACGAAAGTTCGTTGTCTGAAGTCGTTTGCCCATCGTGCGGCAGCCAATTTAGCTTGGTCGACGATTCCGAACGGACCTATCACGCTCGTACCGATCAAACGATCGGTCACTTTCAACTGTTGGACAAAGTAGGCATGGGCGCGTTCGGCAGCGTCTGGAGCGCACGCGATACGGAACTCGATCGCCAAGTCGCGGTTAAGATTCCGCGTAAAGGGCAACTGACTGCCGAAGATGCCGAGCTTTTTGTTCGCGAAGCACGCGCGGCGGCACAGCTAAAACATCCTCATATTGTCAGCGTTTTAGAAGTAGGTCGACACGAGGATCGCATCTACATCGTGACAGAGTTCGTGCAAGGTCTTGACTTAGCCGATTGGCTAACCGATCAACAGGCCACTCCACGCGAAGCAGCCGAACTCTGCGCGACCGTCGCCGATGCGTTACAACACGCTCACGATAACGGCGTGATCCATCGCGATCTCAAACCGTCGAACATCATGCTCGACACGGCCGGCGAACCGCACTTGATGGACTTTGGCTTGGCCAAACGCGAATCGGGCGAAATGACAATGACGGTCGAAGGCAAGCTACTTGGCACGCCGGCCTACATGTCGCCGGAACAGGCTCGCGGTGCGGCCCACGATGCGGATGCGCGAAGCGACGTCTATTCGTTAGGCGTAATTTTATTCGAACTTCTCACGGGCGAACGCCCGTTTCGAGGTAGCACTCGGATGTTGCTGCATCAGATCCTGGTGGAAGACGCGCCCGCTCCGCGTAGGCTCAATGGCCAGATTCCAAAAGACTTAGAAACGATCTGCTTGAAATGTCTGGAAAAGGCGCCGGATTGCCGATATCAATCTGCGCGCGAGCTACGCGATGACTTGCAGCGATTTTTACATGGTGAACCCGTTGCGGCACGCCCGATCGCCAAAGTAGTTCGGGGATGGCGATGGTGCCGACGAAACCAAACAGTGGCTGGACTTGGTGCCGCCGTGGCCTGTTTACTTCTGTTCCTCGCGATTGCTGGGCCTATCATTGCGTGGAAAAAAGAAGAATTGCTCGACGCGCAAAAAAAACTGACTTTGCGGTTGTCTCGCCAACTCTACGTTATTCATCTGACTAACGCCGACAAGGCGTTGGGCGAGAAGGATTATTTGCGCGGCCGCCATGAACTAGACGCGTGTCCGGCCGAGGAGCGGGGATGGGAATGGCGTTTCCTCAACCAAAAACTTCTTGCTACGGTCCCCGTGCAGCTTGCAAGAAACGAGAAGCCGCTTTTTACACGAGACGGCAAACGGTTAATCGCCGCTGGTGTCGCCGGTTCACCCGATGAAAACAAAGCGATCGTCTGGGATTTGTCGTCTGGCGATGTCGTCATAGAACTCCCGCACCCCTCGCGACTCGTCAGTCTGGCTCTGTCGCCAGACGAAACGAAGCTTGTCAGCGGCACGGCTACAGGCGAGCTAGTACTATGGAATCTTAAAACGACGCAGGCTGTCTGGTCCGTCAAGCTCCACGAGGATCGGTTCGACGGAATCGCATTTAGCCCAGATGGACGTCAAATCGCGACGGCAAACTGGGACAGCACGCTTAAGGTGTTTGATGCCAACGATGGCCACGTGCAATTCTCGCTTACATTTGAGAACCAACCTCGGAAAGTAATGTTTAGTCCAGATGGGCGCTGGATTGCAGCCGGCTTTCGGATGAATCGCGAATCAGCCGTACTGGTAGACGCGCGGGGCGGAACGATCGCAGCCAAGTTCTCAACTCCAGGAGCGGCAGTGCCGACTTTCAGCCCAGGTGGCCAACGAATTGCGACTGGCAATGCAGACGGGACGATCAGTTTCTGGGAATGGAATGGAGAAAAGCTCATTCACGAGAAGTCGTGGCAGGCGGGGAACGGTCCGTTGTTGGAATTGGATTTTAGTGCTGACGGAAACCAACTAGTGTCGGCGCAAGGCAGCTCCGTCAGCGTTTGGAATACACTTTCAGGTGACGAGCTGGCAGCCTTCGATGCTGGGGCGAATGTTTACTGGTTGACAATGAGCCCAAGAAACGACGAAGTCGCGGTTTTTACCGGAGCTCACGGTATACGACTATGGCGATACATGGGACCAAAAGACGGCTATGTCGTACAACTGCCCGAGGCTCCGTCGTTGCCGCGACCGGTGTTCAGCCGTGATGGTCGTTGGCTCGCCGTTGGAGGTTATGACGATGAAGAGCAGAACTTGGCAACGCCACTGGCTGTAATTAACTCTGCAACCGGAAAACTCGACGCCAGACTTCCTGGGAATTTCCTCGGAGGTTTTACCTGGTGCCCGGACGGCCAACACATTATCGCATCCAGAGTAGGAAAGCAGAAACACGAAATGTTTCATGCGAGCACCGGAAAACTCGTTCGCGAATTCGGCCCCGCTTCTTCCGATATCGCGTTTCCTCACATCGATCGGAGCGGCAGGTTCTTGACTACGATAGAAAGCGATCTTCGCATCCGGATTTGGGAGCTGAGTTCTGGAGAACTCACAAGTGAATACCATATCGAACGAGATCCCACGTGGTGGGCATCGACCGTCGGGCCTGGCGGTACCCTCGCCGCCATAGCGTTCCATCAGGATTACAACGTCAATATCTTTGGCACACGCGACAAGAGCGCTGCGCACACGTTGCCGACCCCAGGGCGATGGCCGTCTGTCATGTTGTTCACGCGCGATGAGAGTCAACTCTACGTGGGCTGCGACGGGGGAAAGCTGACGTTGATCGACGTTGACTCGGGAGAAGAGGTCAGGCAATTCACCGGTCATACACACAAGATTCAAGCAATGTCGCTTAGCCCCGACGAGAAACAGATGGTCTCCAGCGACGCAAGCCGTGTGATCGTCTGGGACGTCGAAAACGCTCAGCCGCTGATCACGCTAACCAGTGGCGGCCCGGCTGTCCGCTCACTGGACTGGAGCCCAGATGATCAGCGCATCGCGGCCGGGCGGATCGATGGGACGGTGCGGATATGGTCACTGCCAAAGAGTCCTTGACAGTCAACTCGTGGCGACGGAATGCTGAGAGCCCCAGACAAGGAGCAACAACAACCGGTCCGGCAACAATCTTCACCTCGCCAGTTTCATCGGATCAAACGGAGCAGTTCCGTTGCAAGCCTGAAACGGACTAAGGAGCTGAGTTGTCGCGTCGAGAGGTCGCTTTCACCCGTACAATCCTCATGATTGAAATCGTACGCTGCAATCCGGAGGAGGTCTTTCGATATGTCAGCAAGTTCCGACGGCTTCATTCGATGAATGAGGGAAGACTGGAGGAGATTCTTTTCTGCACGCAACTTGGTGAACCGAGATGAGTGAACAGCACAAGGCGATTGAAGGCGATGCCGAGGAAGAAATCTATCAACTCGTCTATGTGAGCGCCGCCACCGTGCCTTTCTCCCAAGCAGATCTTGAACAACTGCTTAGTCGGGCTCGCGTAAACAATGCATCTCTTGACATCACTGGAGTGCTGCTGTTCATAGACGGCACCTTCTTTCAGGTTTTGGAGGGCAGTCAAGAAAACGTCAATTCGTTGTACGAACAAATTGAGCTGGATGAACGACACATCGAGAAGCTTGTCTTAGTCAGACGAATAATCCCACAGCGTAACTTTGCTGAATGGCGAATGGGATTTGTAAATGATGAACAGGCAATTTGTCAGCTGCCGGGGTTTGTTGACTTCTTCGCGGACGGTCACCGCTCCTTCTTAGATCTCAGAGGCGACAGCAAACGGATAAAAGAGGTCATAGAAGGCTTCCACCGCGGCAGATGGCGTCGTCATGCCGAATTAGTGAGTTAGGCTCGTTTAACTGAATACAATGAACGGTCGTGTACGTGGAAACACCGTCGCGTTCCTCACGCTGCAATTCGTGCAGCTATTTGCGGAAATGCTAGATGCCTAAGCGGTAATCGTAAGCAATTCCTCCGACGTCGAACTCAAGCCAATCTCCAGAGTAGACTGCTCTTCGGCAGTCGTCGCTACGCTCGACGCGGACTCGCTCACCTCATTCGCGCTGTCAGAAATCGAGTTGATTAGTTCACATTCATTTCGACGCCCGGCGTTGAACCCACCAACAATCCCAGCATCACGCCCAAATTCGCCCAAAAAGAGACTCAACACGCTAGACGTACGCGCCGATCCCGTGAATCGTTCCACGATCCTACTGGGCGAAGTGCATCACTGCGTAAAGCCACATGGATTCGCGGGAGGACTTCCGGAAAAACGGACTTGCCCATCTTCTGCTTAGCGATATAGTACAGTTGTTTCAAACGCCTGTTTGAATTTCTTGAAATGGTCGTACGTTCATGTCAACCGAAGCTACAACCTCGCAAATCTTGGAAGCGGCCGGAGAAGTCTTTGCCGAAAAGGGCTTCAAGGATGCTACCGCGCGCGAGATTTGTAAGCGGGCTCACGTGAACCTGGCCGCGATTAACTACCACTTTGGAGACAAAGAGCGGCTCTACTTGGAGTCTGTGAAGAATGCCAGACAGTTGATTGAGGCGGATGTTCCGTTACCCGAACTTTCCGATGCGTCAACACCGACCGAAAAGTTGGAATCGTTCATCTACACGCTTGTTCGTCGCCTATTTAACCCTCGTTCGCCCGCCTGGCAGCACCGGCTGATCCTTCGCGAAATCATGGAGCCTTCGAAGGCGTGTGAAGAAATGGTGCAAGAATCGTTTTCTCCCTTTATGGAACGATTGAAACAGATTATCGCTGAAATGACCGGTGACGCTTTGCCCAGACATGCGGTTCAGCAGTTGTGCTTCAGCGTCATCGGCCAATGCGTCTATTACCGAGCGCACGAACGGGTCGTCGAGATGATGGTAAGTGCTACTGACCGTAAGAAGCATTATCGTCCTGACGCACTTGCCGCTCACATTACACAATTTAGCGCCGCCGCTATTCAGGCTTACGCTTCTATCACCGAGAAATCATGACACGAAAACACCTTGCATTCTTGAAAGCTGCACCGCTTTGCATACTATTGGCGTCCGTTGCTTTCGCCGTCACGCTTCGGAATATGAAAAAAGCTCCGGACGAAAAAGCAAATCAAACTAATGCTCCGTTGGTCGAAACTGTTTCGGTCGTGTCGTGCGACGAAGGCTTCTTCATCGAAGTGGACGGAGTCGTCACGCCTTACCGAGAAGTGACGTTGTCTGCTCAAGTGGCCGGCCGTATTAAGTACAAATCGGAATCTGCACAGGCAGGTTCAGTTGTCGAGCAAGGTGATTTGCTGGTCGAGATCGATCCTCGGGACTACGAACTCGAGATCAAGCAGCTACAAGAAACGGTCAAGCAGTCAGGCGTCAGCATCGAAGAAGCCGATATCGAAAAATCGAACACCGAAGAGCTAGTGACGCTGACTCAAGGTGAACTCGATCTGCAAATCACGGAAGTGCGGCGATACGAAGATCTTGCCAAACGCAACGCGGGCTCGCAATTGCAGGCGGACACGGCGAAGCGAAGTGAGATCCGCGTTCGAAACCAACTGCAAGCTTATCGAAATCAGATTACGCTCGTGAGCGCGAAACGGAATCGCCTGTTGCGTCAAAAAGAGCAGGCGTTGGCAAATCTCGAGAAAGCCCTGCTCAATCTGGAACGCACGAAAATCTCATCGCCGTTGAGCGGAATTGTCATGGCGGATCAAGTTGAGCAGGACGATTTCGTTCAGCCTGGAACTCCGGTCGTGTCACTGGAAGACCGCAGCAAAGTTGAAGTGAGATTCAATCTACAGCTTCAGGAGTTACGTTGGCTGTGGGGTGACACTGCTTCGACTCTGCAAAACGACTTCGAGTTGCCCAAGGTCGATGTCGAAGTCTATCTGGACCTGGACGACCATCGATACAAATGGACTGCTCGGTTGGCTCGGTACGATGGAGCAGGCATTAATCCGGCGACGCGCACGGTGCCGTGCATCGCGATTGTCGATCGCCCTTCGGCTGGCGAACTCGTACTGAACGAAACTAGCCGAAGCGCCGTGACCGATTTGCCAGTTCTGCCGACGTTGATGCGAGGGCTGTTTGTTTCGCTTCGCATTCCCGTGAAGAGTAATCTCGATTTGGTGACGATCCCATCCGAATCACTTCGCCCCGGCAATCGGATCTGGTTGGCGAAGAACAATCGCTTGGAGCAGCAGCAGGTTGAGATCGCCTATGCCGACAAAAACAACGTTGTCTTGCTGGCTAACACGGACGAAGTGAAACCTGGAGATCGCGTCATCACATCGCCGTTGCCGCTGATCACGGAGGGCATGGAGATCCGCGACGAAGGCGCGCAAACGCTGATCTCTGCAGACGAGTTCGACGACAAGGAGGCGCTTTAGATGCACTCGTTCGTCAAAGGTGCCATCAAAAACTCGCCGGCCATGAACACGCTGATGGTCGCGATCTTGATCGTCGGTACGATCAGTTTGTTGCGAATGCGGCGCGAGGTCTTTCCTGAATTCGAACTGGAAATCGTGTTGATCACGGTTCCGTATCCTGGAGCGACTCCCGAGGAAATCGAGCGAGGCATTTGTCAAAAGATCGAAGAAGCGGTTCAGACCGTCGATGGCATCAAGAAAATGATGTCGGTTGCCAAGGAAGGATCCGGTTCTGTCGTTCTTGAGTTGCGTTCCAATGTCAAAAACGTACGAAAAGTCGTCGACGAGGTCGATTCTGCTGTTCGGCTGATCCCTAGTTTTCCCGAGCGAACGGAAGCTCCGGAAATCCAGCAAATCACGTTTCGTGAGGCGGCGATCAGCGTCAGCGTACTCGCTCCAGAACGTCCGGATGGGAATCCTGTTTCTGAAACAGAGTTGCGAGCCGTCGCAGAAAACGTGCGAGACAAGCTGCTCCAGCTGGACAACGTTTCTCAGGTTCAGGTTAAAGGCGCGAGAAAATACCAAATCGATATCGAGATCCCCGAGGCGAAACTGCGCGAGCATGGGTTGTCGCTGACCGATGTTGCGGAAATCGTCCGGCAACACAATTTGGAGCTCCCTGCCGGAACGCTAAAGAGTCAAAGCGAAGAAGTCTTACTCCGCTCAAAGAACAAGCGGCTGGTTGGTGTTGAGATCGAAAAGATTCCGATTGTGACCAACCCGGACGGAGTGGCTTTGAACATTGCTGACATCGGCGAAGTGAACGATGGTTTTGAAGACACCACAGCCATTTGTAGTGTCAACGGGCGGCAAGCGGTCCAGCTGGAGGTCCAGCGAACTTCTCAAGAAGACTTGTTGGCGATTTCTGACGAGGTCGTCGACTTTTGCGAAGGGCTGAAGTTACCCGGAGGGTACGAAGTCGTCGCATGGGGCGATCGAGCGGTCGAAGTTCGGGATCGCCTAGATTTGCTGATCAGGAACGGGAAAACGGGATTGCTGCTTGTGTTCCTGGTGCTGGCGTGCTTTTTGGAGCTCAAGCTTGCGTTTTGGGTGGCGCTTGGTATCCCGATTTCGATGCTCGGAGCCGGAGGTATTTTGCTAGGGCTCGATCAGACGTTGAACATGCTGTCAATGTTCGCGTTTCTGATGGCGCTTGGGATCATTGTCGATGACGCGATCGTCGTCGGTGAGAATGTTTACGCTCATCGCCAGATGGGCAAAACACCAATGCAAGCAGCGATCGACGGGACCGTTGAAGTCGTGCCGTCCGTTGCTGCATCCGTAATGACGACGATTATCGCGTTCTGCCCGATGTTGTTCGTGTCGGGAATCATGGGGAAATTTATCGCGGTGATGCCAATTTCCGTAATTGCGATGCTTGTCATTTCGCTCTGCGAAAGCACGACCATTTTGCCGTGCCACTTGGCGCACAGGGATAGTCTGTTTTTCCGTTTTTTGGGGGTCTGTTGTTGGCCGCTTCAGCACGTAATAGTGCCACTATTCGCATGGGTCAACCGACAAAGCGAACGCGGTCTCGATTGGTTTGTGTCAAATATTTACACGAAGGTCTTGCGTGTCGCAATCAACTACAGGTGGATCACTATGTCCGCGGCGGTAGGGCTGTTGATCGCGACGGTCGGTTTCGTTCAAGGAGGATTTGTGCCGTTTGTGTTGTTTCCCAAAATCGATAGCAACATCATTTTGTGCAAGGTGACATTTCCCGATGGGACACCTGAGAGCATTACTAATCGTGCAACGCTGCAGGTCGAGCGAGCCATCAGCGAGCTGGGTAAGAAGCATGGCGATATCGCAAAGGTGATTTATCGAAATGTGGGAACCGTTGCGATTGAACAAGGTCCCGGAGCCGGTACTGTTTCGGGGAGTCACGTCGGCGCAGTCACCGTCGAACTTGTCGACAGTAGTTTTCGTGAAATCACTAGCCAACAGCTGATTGCCGAATGGCGAGCCAAAGTGCCCGACATCGCCGGCGTTGACAGTCTCTCGTACGGAAGCATCGCCGCGGGACCAGCTGGAACGCCAATTGAATTCAAGTTACTAGCCGATTCTGAACATGTCGATGATCTCGAAGAGGCGGTTGCAGCCTGCAAGGAACGGCTCAGCAAGTTCAACGGTGTGTTCGATGTTTCAGATGATGCAAAGCCAGGAAAGTGGGAGTTTCAGATTTCGCTGAAGGACAACGCAAAATCGATGGGGATGCGTGAGCAAGATATTGCCGACACCATTCGTGCATCCTACTACGGCGCAGAGGTAATGCGATTGCAACGCGGTCGCCATGAAGTGAAATTGATGGTCCGATATCCGGCTGGTGAGCGCCAGACGTTGTCCGGTTTTGAAGACATTCGCATTCGTGGCAACGATGGTCAAGAGCGTCCAATAACAGAGCTGGCCGAAATCGAAGTTGTACGTGGATACAGCGAAATCAATCGGCTGAACCAACATCGGTCTGTGACGATCAGTGCCGATGTCAACGAATCGGTCGCCAACGCCAGCGAGATCGTAGCTGCACTGCAAGGCAAACCGACTCCGCGGCAAAACATGATCGCCATGCTGACGGGGACGCCTCCGGAAGTGAAAGCGTTTATCCCGGACCTTTTGAAAGAACATCCTGGCATAACAGTAAACTGGGAAGGACAAAAAGAACAGTCGCGAGAATCGCTGCGAAGTCTGCTGTTTGCAAGCGTCATCGCTCTGCTGGTGATGTACGCGCTGCTGACATTTCAATTCAAGAGTTACATTCAGCCAGTGATCATCATGTGCGTTATTCCGTTTGGACTCGTCGGTGCGATCGGAGGACACTTTGTCATGCAGCTTAAGTTGACGCTGTTCAGTTTCTTCGGGCTTGTCGCGTTGACTGGAGTCGTTGTCAACGACTCGATTGTTTTGATCGACTTTATCAATACCAGAGTTCGTTCCAAAGATGATCTTGTCGATGCACTGATCGACGCTGGGCGACGCCGTTTCCGTCCAGTGCTATTAACGTCCGCTACGACTATTGCCGGACTGCTTCCGATTCTGTTTGAGACTTCATTTCAGGCTCAATACTTGATCCCAATGGCCGCGAGTCTTGCGTTTGGTTTGTTGCTGGCAACCGTGCTTGTGCTGATCCTTGTGCCGACGTTCTACCGGATCTACCGCGATTCACTAGCGTGGGCGCAAGGGCACTCTTTGTTTGTCGAACAGCATGAGGAACTCGCGCCAGCGTTTGAGGTGTCCTAATGAGTCTCGCTTCATTCCATGCGAATCAGTAGGTCGCCCGTGTCGACTTGGCTGCCCGGTTTGACGAGAATCTCGGCGACTTTTCCGTCGGCTTCGGAGTTGACAGATGTTTCCATCTTCATGGCTTCCAGTGTCAACAGTTTTTCGCCTTTTTTTACCACGTCCCCGACTTTGACTGAAACCGTGACGACCATGCCGGGCATTGTGGAGCCGATTTGCTTGGGATCGTCGACATCCGCTTTGATGCGTTGCTGAGTTTCCGGTTCAAGCGAGTGATCCACAACGCTTACGTTGCGCGGAACTCCGTTCACTTCAAAAAAGACGGTTCGTTTTCCGTCCGGATGTGGTTCGCCAACCGTGAGGAATTTGACGATCAGCACTTTGCCGCTTTCGATTTCGATTGACATTTCCTCGCCGGATTGCATTCCGTAGAAGAAAACGTGAGTCGGGATACCGCTTGGATCGTAATACTGCTTCTGGTGCTTCGCAAAGTCTTCGAAGACTTTGGGGTACAGCAAGCTCGATACGACGTCTTGATCGGTCGGATCGCGATCTAGCTGATCTTGCAGTCGCTTTCGTGTCGCCTCGAAATCGGCAGGAGCCATCGTTTCACCCGGCCGTGTCAGCAACGGCTTCTTGTCTTTGAGCACTCGCTTTTGGATTTGCTCGGGGAATCCTCCGGGTGGTTGCCCCATGTTTCCGCCGATTAGATCGATCACCGATGCGGGATAAGCAATTTCGCGGTCGCCCGAAAGCACATCGTCGGGGGTCAGCTCATTTGCGACCATAAACAATGCCATATCTCCAACTGCTTTCGACGTTGGTGTCACCTTCACAATGTCACCAAACATTTGGTTGACTTGAGCGTAGACTTCGCAAACGCGGCTCCACTGGTCGAGCAATCCTAACGCACGTGCTTGCTGGTACAGATTCGTGTATTGCCCGCCCGGCATTTCGTGGTGATAGAGGTCGGCTGTGGCTGGCAGCACTTGGCTTTCGAATGGAGCGTAGAATTCGCGAACGGATCGCCAGTAGTCGGCGATGGCGTCGAGTTTCTTCACTTCCAGTTCGGACGCACGATCGGAGAATCGCAGTGCTTCGGCGAGGGCATTGAGGTTAGGCTGCGATGTTCCGCCCGACATCGGTGCCATCGCGGCATCGGCAATATCCAGATCGACTTCGGCCGCATTGAGAATCGCGGCGGCCTGAACGCCTGCTGTATCGTGGGTGTGGAAATGGATTGGGATGCCAATTTCTTGTTTGAGCGTTTTTACCAGTAGGCGAGCAGCTTCAGGTTTGCACAGGCCAGCCATGTCTTTGATGGCCAGAATGTGCGCACCCATTTTCTCGAGGTCTTTGGCGAGATTCACGTAGTACTTCATGTCGTACTTCATTCGACTGCTGTCCAGGATATCGCCCGTGTAGCAGACCGAGGCTTCACAGATCGCGTCGGTTTCCAAAACGGCGTCCATCGCGACCCGCATGTTGCGGGGGTCGTTGAGCGCGTCGAAAACGCGGAAGACGTCCATGCCCGCGTCGGCTGCTTCCTTCACAAAAGCCTGCACTACGTTGTCGGGATAGTTTGTGTAGCCGACCGCATTCGATGCGCGCAAAAGCATCTGGAACAGAACGTTGGGGATTTTTTCACGCAGTTGTGTCAGTCGGCTCCACGGTGATTCTTTCAAAAACCGCATGGATGTATCGAACGTGGCCCCTCCCCACATTTCGATTGAAAACAACTGTGATGCTTGCTGCGAATACGATTCCGCGATTTGGACCAAGTCATATGTGCGGAAGCGAGTAGCGAGCAGCGACTGGTGAGCGTCGCGGAACGTCGTGTCGGTGAAAAGTAGCGGCTTGTGGTCGAGCACCCATTTGCTGAATTTTTCCGGGCCGAGTTTTTTCAGGCGGTCTCGACTTCCTTCCGGCGGGGTAGTCGAAGCTTCGTTGTGAAACGGCAGGATCGCTGGCTCTCGTCGAGTGGCCGCCGGTAATCCGGCGACCAAAGCGTTCCCATTGACAATGACGTCTCCTAAGAACGTCAGCAGTCGGGTCGCACGATCTCGACGCCGCGGAAGGACGAACAGTTCGGGAGTATCATCAATGAATCGAGTTGTGCAGTCTCCTGTCTTAAACGTCTCGTGGTCCATTAACTTGATCAGGAACGGAATGTTGGTTTTGACTCCGCGAACACGGAATTCCAACAAGCACCGCTTCATGCGACTGACGACGTCCTGATACCGACGACCTAGCGCGGTAACCTTGACTAGCATAGAATCGTAGAATGGGTTTACGACAGCGCCGCTGTATGCACTGCCCGCGTCCAGACGCACACCCATGCCACTTGCTGATCGGTAATGCGATATCCGGCCGTAATCAGGCAAAAAGCCGTTTGACGGATCTTCTGTGGTAACTCGACACTGCATTGCGAACCCACGAACGTCGACTTGATTTTGTGATTCCAGACCGATGTCGTCATCGTCCAGTCGAGTGCCCTGCGCGATCCGAATCTGAGACATGACGATGTCGACTCCAGTCACTTGTTCTGTGACTGTGTGTTCGACTTGAATGCGGGGGTTAACTTCAATGAAATAGAATTGATGGGAATCGGCATCGACAAGAAATTCGACGGTTCCGGCATTTTGATAATTGACGGTTCGACCAATCTCTAGTGCTGCATTGCAAAGTTCATCGCGAAGCCTTTCTGGTAGGTTTGGCGCGGGCGCGATTTCGACAACCTTCTGGTGACGACGCTGAACCGAGCAATCACGCTCGTACAAGTGCACGAGATTCCCGTGCTGATCGCCGAGCAGTTGTACTTCAATGTGGCGGGCGCGTGAAATGAATTTCTCGATAAAAATCTCATCGCTACCAAATGCTGAAAGCGATTCACGTTGAGCTTGTTCAAACGCGCCGTCGAATTCGTTGACATCATTGACGACTCGCATCCCGCGGCCGCCGCCGCCGTGTGCCGCCTTTAAAATGATTGGGAACCCCAAGTCTGTTGCCAGCTTTTTCCCTTCGGCTGCTGATTCGATCGCGTTCTGGCTGCCGCTTAGAATTGGTACGCCAGCTTTTTGTGCGATTTGTCGAGCCGTCGTTTTGTTGCCCAACGCTTCCAGAACTTCCACCGATGGCCCAACGAACGTGATGCCTGCTTCCTTGCATGCTCTGGCAAATTCCGGTTTTTCGGATAGGAATCCGTAGCCGGGATGAATCGCGTCGACGCCGTTGCGTTTTGCGACTTGGATGATGCCGGGAATGTCCAAGTAGGCACGGATCGGTTCGCCTTGCTGCCCGACCTTGTAAGCTTCGTCCGCTTTGAAACGGTGAAGGGCGTAGCGATCTTCGTGTGTATAGATTGCTACGGTGCGAATTCCCAGCTCCGTTGCGCTTCGGAACACACGAGTGGCAATTTCACTTCGGTTAGCGACGAGCAGTTTTTTAAATTTCATAGATATCTGAGAAATCGTTTTGTTTTAGGTTTGCCAGCCGCAAGCAGCGTTGACTTTTGGATCGTGCCAGACTCCCTTCACGTCAGGGAACTTTAGCCAGATCCATTGCAGTGTCCTGGCGGAACGTAGCTGCAATTGGGCTCTAGCGGACGCCTAACAGAGTATCAGCGTATTCCAGTTATCAAAACCCGTGGAGCCCGCTTCAGCCCTGATTTAGTCGTCCACGTGCACTTTCGATTTTGTGCGGTTTTCCCAGGCCCAAAAGAGTCCAGGGCGAATGAGGAATTCGCACAAGGTTGATGTGACCAAACCGCCGGTGATCACGGTTGCGATCGGGTACAAGAATTCTTTTCCCGGCTGATGGCCTCCGATCATGATGGGCAGCAGCCCAATTCCGGTAGTTAAAGCCGTCATCAGCACAGGTGCGAGCCGTTCTAAGCTGCCCTCGACGATGATTTCCTGCGACAGTCCGTATTGCTCGATCGAATCTCGATACGATGATATCAGCAACAACCCATTTCGAGCTGCGATGCCGCCCAAGGATATGAAGCCCACCATGCTGGCGACCGAATAGGGCTGGCCGGTCAGTGTCATCGCGGCCACGCCGCCGACGAACGCAGCGGGTAGCGCGAACAGAATTTGCGAAACGTGGCTTACGGAATTAAACGTAGACATCAGCACGACAAACACGACCGCGATCGCGACTGCACTCAGAAGCAGAATGCGTCGTGTGGCTTCTTGCTGAGCTTCAAATTGGCCACCAAGGATCGCAAAATATCCTTCCGGCAGTTCGACATGTTCATCAATCTTTTGCTTGATCGCGTCAACCGCTTCGCTCAGATCGGCCGTTCGCGTGTTAACTCGAACGACGATTCGCCGGCGGCCATCCTCTCGCTTGACCGTGTTTGGGCCGCCCGATTCTCTAACGGTTGCAACTTCCGACAGAGGAATCTTGCCTCCATCAGGTAGATCGATCGGAGTGCGGTCAAGGTTCAACGTATCGGTTCGAAAGTTCTCATTGAAACGTAGGAGTACGTCGAAATAACGCTGTCCTTCGTTAACGCGAGAAACCAAACGACCGTTCATCGCGGTTTCGACGAATCGATTAACTTCTGCCGCTGACAAACCGTACTCGGCAAGTTTGTCGTAGTCGATTTGGATTTGCAATTGAGGAACGACATTTTGTTGCTCGACAATCGGCGGGTCGATTCCCGGAACTTCGGCTGCTGCGGATTTAACTTGATGCGCGAGGCGACGTAAAACGTCCAAATTGTCTCCGTAGATTTTGATCGCAATCTCGGCGGTGACGCCAGATAGCAAGTGGCTGATCAAGTGATCAATCGGCTGCTCCACTTCGATTTCAATCCCTGGCACATTTTCCAACGCATGCTCGACGATTTCTCGCAGCTCTTCACGCGTCTTTCCGTGGTTTTCAGACAACGATATGACGTACTCGCTGATGTTGACTCCGATCACGTGTTCGTCGTTTTCGGCTCGACCAGTTTTGCACGTGAAGTGTTCGAAGATCCCGTCTGGATTGCCTCCCCCTTTTGTTAGCTTCGAGAATTCTCTGTCTGCGATGGCTCGAAGGCGTGCAGTGGCTTCCAGCGAAGTGCCCGCGGGCGCGATGAGGTTCACTTGCAACGCCCCTTCGTCGAACTTGGGCAGAAGCTCCTGCCCGACCATGCGAGCTCGCGCAATGCTGACACCAATCAGTGCCAATGCCAGCGCGAGGATAACAGCGAGTCCAGAACTGGTCATGCTCAAACGAATCATTGGCGTCACGGCGCGTTTGATCCACCGAAGCACGATTCCGTCGCCCCGTTGCTGTGTGACTTTTGCATGCGGCAATAGATAGAACGACAATACTGGTGTGACGGTGATCGATACGACAGTCGACGCGACTATGGAAATGATGTACGCGACACCCAGCGGTTGCAGAAGTCTTCCCGCCATGCCGGATAGAGCAAACAGCGGGGCAAACACGACGATCACCAGAACCGTGCTGATAATAATTGCATTACGCACTTCAACGCTTGCGTCATAGATGACCCGGAGTACTGGCCGACGTTTTTCTGCTTGAGCATTCTGCCGCAGCCGGCGAAAGATGTTTTCGACATCGACAATTGCATCATCAACGAGCTCGCCCATGGCAACCGCCAATCCGCCGAGCGTCATGACGTTGATTGACATATCAAACCAACGGAAGCTCAATATCGCCACGACGACTGAGAGCGGAATCGCCGTTAACGTGATGAACGTCGTGCGGAAGTTCCACAGAAACAGGAACAGAATCACGACGACCAGAATCGCGCCGTCGCGCAGTGCCTCGATGACGTTTTTTACGGCATGGTCGATGAACGTACGCTGCTGATAGGTTACCTCAAGGTGAACGTCTTCCGGCAAACCGGCTTTGACGTCGGCGAGCGCAACGCGGATTCGTTCGGTCAAATCACGCGTGTCGGCATCGGGCTGTTTTTGGATGGTCAGGACGACGCCTTCGTGTCCGTCGATTGTCGAGTTCCCTCGTTGAGGCTGCGCAACGGGCTCAATTGTTGCCACATCTTTTAGCAGCACTGGACGGCCGCCGGCGTTCTTCACGACAATCTGTTCTAGCTGCCGATAGTCGACAAAACGCCCTTCGCCTCGAACGAGAAACTCTTTCGATTGCAGCGAAAGATATCCGCCCGTTACGTTGCGATTACTTTCGCGAATCGCGTCCTCGATTTCGGCCAGCGACACATCGTAGCGGTGCAGAGCGTGAAAGTTCACCAGAACGTGATACTGTTTTTTACCGCCGCCCATCGTGATGACTTGCGAGATTCCGTTGACGCTCAGCAGCCTCTGTTTGACGACCCAATCGGCAAGCTCGCGAACCTTGAGGTCATCGGTCGAGCCATCTTTGCTCCACATTCCGACAAGCATGATTTGGCCCAGCAGCGATGAGATCGGACCCATCTGCGGCATGGCGCCGTCAGGCAATTGTTCGAGTACGGTTGAAATCCTCGACTGCACAATTTGCCGAGCGATGTAGACATCAGAATTCCAATCGAATTCGACATTGATGACGGACAATCCGATATCCGACGAACTACGGACCGCGATCACACCATTCGCACCGTTGACAGCCGCTTCCAACGGAAACGTGACTTGCCGCTCGACTTCTTCCGGTGAAAGTCCGGGACATTCCGTGATCAGCACAACTCGGGGCCGAGTCAAATCGGGCAGCACATCGATCGGGAGCTGAACGGCGACAGAGCTGCCAATCACCATCGTGGCGATGGCCACGCAAATGATGATCAGCCGGTTCTGCAAGGCAAAGTTGATGATTGAATTCATGTTAATTCTGCTTGTTTTCGCTCTTCGATTTCCTTACGCCGAATGTTTGCGCGCCGCCTCGTCATCCAGCCGCCTGTAATGGCACCAAGCACCGCGCAGACGTACATCATCAGTCCGATCGACCAGTCCGACCGAAGCCCTGTGTAGTGGGCCGCTACTAGCCCGGCAACAAACCCAATCCAGCCGTAAAAGACACCGCGAATCATCCCGCGTAGTGATTGTGTAGCAAAGCGACTCCAGCAGCACAGGTGAATCGAGCACGCTCCGAGACACACCATCGCAAAAAGTCCTGCGATCGATGGATTGACTTGAGGAACCTGACGAAAAAATTGGATGGCTGCACCAGCTGAAGCCGTTAACAGAAAAAGATCGCGGATCGAAATCTGGCTTCGTCTTGTTCTGGTGTCGGTCAAGATTAATTCGCCTCCCGCGAATTGTCACGCCAATCTGGATACACCCGATAGAAACGGTCCTTGCCCATTTGCCTTCCAGCAAGTGTGGTGGCGATGAGGGCCACCGGAATACCAAGCCAGACATGGAAGCTCGCCGCAATTGTCCCAGCGAAAAACGCAACGATCGGACCAGCAATCCACCCAAGCCAAGTTCTCGATATTAGGCGACAGCTGGTCCCGGTTGCGCCAAAATGCAAAGCCAGCATCACACCGAACCTTCCCATTGCGCACAACATCGCGATCACACTGGTAACCGCCAGCAATACGACAATCGATGTTTGCAGCCGGCGTTGGCGGTATTCGCTAATGATGTGCGGTCTTCGGGGCATGGATAAATCTGAGATGGAAACCTACTAGCAGCCAGGGCAAAGCCGATGCATTTCTAATGTTCGTGTCCGTGGTCGTGCCCGCCGCCATCTCCGGCTCGTGTCTTAAGGATCAAATTTAGTTCGAACGCGTTGTTGATCGCCATTCTCTGACCGTCTTTAAAATCATTGTTTGCCTCGACCAATGCCACTTCTTTGTCACGATAGATTAGGTGTATCGGAGTTCGTTTTAGCTCGACGTACGGATCCACATGATCGTGGTCGTGGTCGTGGTCGTGCGGTGTCACGTATCGTCGGAACACAAACGCATCTGGGCCGTCGGTCACGACAGCTTCCGCAGGCAGTTTGAGGTATCCGACTAAATCGTTGGTTGGCAAGAGCACGTGGGCTCGTTGCCCAGGCTTGAACTTCCATGTGCGAAAGCGAACGTCGGTCGATTGAGTTTGTTCGCTGACGATTTCGTTCTTGATGGGCACGTAGAACGAATACGTTTGGCTGTGTTCGTCAATCGCGTTGTCGATGTATTCAATCTTCGCACCGTCGTGCTTAGTGACATATTTGCCTGCACCAAATTCGATCGTGAACGTAGCTCCGGACTCATGTAGCTCCTCAAGTAGCGGCAAGTCTTTTTCAAAGGCTTGTCCTTCGATGTATAGTGCGGCGTGATAGGCCAAGTGACACAAGTCATCACCTCGCGACACCGTCGTACCGGGCACAGCGCGAAGTCGTTCGATCGTAAAGGACAGCTTGCCGTCGTGGGCAATGTGAAAGTCCTCGCGTGAAGTCATTCGATCAGGAAGCCGGATCATGAGGTCTCGAACAAGCTGTTGATCCGACACGATGGAAGAGATCTGTTCTGGCGTTAATCCTCGAACGAGCAGCTCTTGGCGATAGAGTTTCTCTTTCGCGGCTAATTGTTGACGCTGGTATTTCAGATCGATTAGCTGGCGGCCTCGAACATCGGCGAGCGGCTGCAGCCGTTCCGTATCGGCCGCGTTCACTGCCAGCTGCGTGATCGTATCGAGCAGTTTGAGCTGCGCGTCCAACAGGGGCTCGTCGATCACTTGCAGTAACAGCACCGGATCGCCGGGCGATATTGCTTGGCCTGGCCTGACGTAGAGTTTTTCCACGATTCCGTTGACCGGTGCGGCAAGCCTATGATCAGAATGCCCCGGCAGTTCGATCACTCTTGCCGGGATCCGAATCGTGCGGGTGTGGTCACCGACTTCGGCATTGCCCATCTCCATGCTCAAGTTCTTGTAGGATTCTTCGGTCAGTTGCACGACTTCAGGATCTTCTTCATGTTCATCGTGCGCATGATCGTCTTCCTCGCCGTGAACGTGTCCATTCGTATCCGGAAAACTTCGCGTTAACGAATACCCCGCAGCTAATCCTGCTGCAAAAATTCCGGCTGTCGCCAACATGGTTACTAGGAACGTGTTCTTCATATGAATAGCTGTAATCGCGTATGATCTGCGGCTCAAGACCGGCAGAGCACTCGTTGAGATACTGAAGTGGTTGTGGGTAGATTCGGAATGCTGTTGAACCGTTGGCTTTTCAGGTTGTTCGGTTCATAGACCGGCCCGTCGGAAAAGCGTCACTCTCGATTCTCGGAATCCGAACGCAGAGTTTGGGAGAGAACTCAGATCAGGTCAAAGTAAGAAAACCTGAAGCGCAGCACGCACGCTAACGGGGAACTGCGGTTCCTTGGAAGAGATGTTTGCCCAGCGTTGTTGCGTCGCTCGCACGACCGTGTAGCTTTTCATGCCAACCAGCGCGATTGAGTTCGCGACGACATCGTGGACAGTGCGAGTCTTTTCCTGAGAGATCAAATCAGGGGAATTCGCCACGCGAACGCACATGTCGGAATTGATCGCGTCCCCGTCAGTTTCGCTCGCGGCATGACAATGATCGTGACAGCAACTATTTGAGCCGTGGCCGTGGGCCGCCGAAACAGCGTCGAACCAAATCGAATGATGAACACATTGGCACGGACACGCTCCGGCGCGATACACGAGCATGGCCGCGATCAACCAGATCGAGCAATGCAAAAGCAGTCGTGATGAGCGGCGATGGACCATGAAGACGTGTGCAAAAAACTGTTGGTGACAAAGAACGACGCTGAAGTCTAGCACAAAGACCGTTTTTTGAAAAAGTGATCATCTCGCGGATTACGCGTTCTTCAGCTTGTCGAGACCAATTCTAGGTAGACGCGGCTAGCTGACGAGCTTGTGATACGATTCTACCGCCGATTGCGTTTATGATAGCTACTTCGCAAAATACTCGCCTCAGACACTTAGGCTGGTTGGTGCGGCGACTGGTTGTCCGCTTTTCCTCGCAGACGTATGAAACACAAATGATTGACGCTCATCAACACTTTTGGAAGCTCGGCCAGTTCGATTACGGTTGGCTGGAGACGGAGGCGCATACGCCAATCCGACGTGACTTTCTGCCAGCTGATTTGGAGCCTTTACTTGACGAAGCGGGAATCGCAAAGTCGGTGATTGTGCAAACCCAGCACGACCTTGGAGAAAACGATTGGGCTTTGCAGCTGGCGGACGGGAACGACAGAATCGCAGGAGTTGTCGGTTGGGTCGATCTGGCCAGCGACGATTGTGAATCTCAAATCGAATCCTACAAAGACCGCGACAAGTTCGTTGGCATCCGCCACATCACTCAAGATGAGCCTGATGATGACTTCATCATTCGCCCGGACGTAATTCGCGGGTTGAGGGTTCTAGAAAAGTACAATGTCCCCTTTGATTTGTTGTTTTATGTGAAGCATTTGCATCACGCGAGGCAGTTGGCTGAGATCTTGCCAAAGTTGCCGATGGTGATTGATCACATTTCCAAGCCGGAGATTAAAGCAGGCAACATCGACAATTGGAAAGGCAATCTGCAAGCGGCTGCGAAGTTTCCTAACGTGTACTGCAAGCTATCCGGAATGATTACTGAAGCAGATTGGCAAAATTGGACTCCGCAAGATCTGAAGCCGTACGTCGATATCGCACTGGAGGCGTTCGGTCCGTCACGGTGCATGTTCGGTTCTGACTGGCCGGTTTGCACCTTGGCTGGCAGCTATCAGCAGGTCTACGACGCGTTGTGCGAAGTTCTCGGACCGATCAGCGACGACGAGCGCTCGCAGATCTTTGGCAGAACTGCGATGAGTTTTTACGGGCTTGGGTAGGACAACAGCGCGACCAATGTGTTGCGGTAGTCCTGCAACGTCGGTAGCGGGTTGTCTCGATAGTACATTCGGCGAACGGTGTTGCCGTAGAAGTGAAGAGGCCGGTACGGCCGCAGCAGAATATCCGTGTTCTTGATTTGCGTCCTCAGCGGCTCCGGCGCGACTACAATCGGTAGCCAGCCCGGTTCTGCTGCAGCGGTTGTGGGAATGAGCAAAAGAACTGCCAACGTTAGGACAACAACGAGCTTCCGCATTGTAGTTTCCAGTTGCAATTGGTAGACGTGCTGGTTCGTTTTGTAAGCAGAGTTTCAAAAACGTAACTTGCGTTTTGGTTGTTCAGCTCCTTCATTCCGATTTTAAGAATTACGCCGATTTTCCGGGGATCGTTAGACCTCGATGGCAACAAAAAAACGCTCGCAAAGCGTTTGCCTTGCGAGCGTCGCGGTTCTGAGCCGTTATCTGCAATTACTTACCAGACATGCTCAACTCCAAAGAATGCTCCGTGAAGAACTAAGGAATCGTCTGAGTGAATTCGTTGAACGGTGTTCGGCATGTAGAATTCTCGATCGCGGGGAATTTGTTTCGATGAGTTTGCAATTCCACTAGCTGCCGTTAACCGGTAGCCGCCCGTTAATCGCCAGCTGCAGCCGACGTTGTAGGCAACTCCTAACGAGATGTCGCCCAAGAACGCGAGGTCGTCGTCGGTGCTTCGATAGTTGTAGTCAGCTAACGTGGCCGAATCGTAAGCGTAGCCGTTTCCGCCGATAATTCGTTGGCGATGGGTGATATGGTTGTTGTAAACGCCGAAGTTGGCTCCACCGATAATGGCAGTCTTACAGCCGAGCTGGTAATTCATGCGGTCACCGAACTGGAAGCCTACCAAGTGGTTGTTGACGTCAACGCTGTAGTGCAGTTCGTTGGCAGGGTCATCGCCAAACATGGTGTTGACATAGTCTGTGGAGAAGCTAAATCCGTCGTTGTATTTGAAGTACCGCACGCCAGCTAAGAACGAGTGGCTGAACTTACCGCACGTTGCGAAGCGAGCGTTTACGAAGTTGATTTCAGCGTTGTGAACTTCATAGCTGCGGCGCAGTCGATGGGCGACCGCAGTTCGCGTCGCGTCGCCAAACATTTGGCTGACAGGAACGACTCCTGTCCCAGGATCGTAAACCAGTCGGTTGAAACCGAGACCTGTCCGCAGATCACCGACGTAACCTGATGGCTGCTGGACTTGGCAGTCGTGAATATCTGGATAGAGACCCCAGTAGATACCTTCGACAGACCAGTTGTTGCAGAAGCATTTGCCGATGCGAGTTTCAAAACCACCGAAGTAGTCGTCTTGGCCATCGTCTGTTCTTAACGTTGGCATGTTCGGGAAAGCCGAATCGTAGCTGAGCGTCACGCCGTAGTCGTCTGATCGAGTCATGATCAGGCCGTAGATGCCGCCGTACCAATTGCCGCTGCAACCAGTATCGCAATCGCCACACATTCCGTCCGTGCAGCTTTGATCGCCGCAGTTTCCGCCGCCAAATACGCCTCGTCCAAGGCCGCTGCCGCCACCAAACAGCTTTCCGCTACCTGCGCCGAAGCAGTTTCCAAGATTGCAGTTAGAGCTCAAGCTGCCGTAGTTGACATATGAACCAGTGTCGACATAGCCCGAATTGCAACCGCCGCTGAATCCGTATCCGTCGCCAGCGTGACCCTGCGTCGTGCCGTAGGTTGCTCCGCCGTTTACTGCTTCTGCTACGGTTGGAGTCGAGTGACTTGGGCTCGTGCCAATTACCTGTTGGTCCGGAGCGTCAGCCTTTATGTCACTGGGGCTTGGAAGAGGGTCATTTACTTCGGAGCCTCGCGCGTCTTGAAGGTTCATCCGAAATGCGGTTCTGGCCGATTGATATCTGCTGCCAGGCGCAACATTGCGATAGTTGGCTCGATACTGCTGATAAGCAGAATTGGGCTGAGCGTTGTAGCTTTGCCCAAACGAAGTACCCACGAGCATGCCCAGCGACAATGCGATGCCGCTAAATGCGAGTTTCATGAATTGTGTCTCCTTACTGATTGGAGTCTTTGCAACACCGACTCATTGGAGTTGCTCACCCGTAAACCTATCTAAAGGCATTTGCAGTGATGGACTCCGTCCCAAAGCAAACACACACGTGACGGCGGTGGTTCCTCCTTGCCGCCAACATCCACATCGACTAGCAGTGCTTGCTTGACCTACTAGAAAAGAGCAATTCGAAGAACAACCGGAGATCGGATGTGAGTGAAATCCGCATCGGAGGTGCAATCGGACTAAAGACGATTGCTTGTGTTCGTTGCGGAAACTTTGCGGGCGCTACGTCAAAAGCACAAACTGGTTGCCACCATGATTGCCCGAAGAGTTTGCCAACATGTGCGCGTTGGCAGCGATCAGGTAGCAGATAAATGAGCTGCTGAATTTGATAAGCGTGAACGAATCGATGCGGGTACCAAGACTTCGTCCGCTAAGCTTCGGTAGTCTTCGGCCCCGTTCGAATGCGGAGCATAATCAAAAATCGACTGGCCGAAACTCGGGGCTTCAGCGAGACGAATGTTTCGGCGAATGCAGGTTTCGAAAACCTCGGCGCCGTACCACGGGCAGCGATCATCTTCGACCGCCTGCAAAAACGAGTTGACGTCTTCGCGGATTTCGGCCGCCAGCCGCGTCGCGCGGTCATACATGCAGAAAATAACTCCCGTCAATCGAAGTCCACGGTTAAGACGACGTGCAACAACTTCGATGGTCTCCAGCAGTTTGCTCAGGCCATGCAGCGCCAAAAAGTGAGGCTGCAACGGAAGGAAAACTTCGCGCACCGTTACAAGTGCGTTCAGCGTCAGAACTCCCAGCGACGGAGGACAGTCAACCAGCAGAAAGTCAAACTCTCCATCGTCCTCCGCGAGTTTGTCTCGCAGGATCACTTCGCGACCGACTTCGTCCGCCAATTCCATTTCCGCAGCCGCCAAGTCGATGTGCGACGGAACGACGTGCAGGTTTTCCGCGACTTGCTTTCGTACATCGGCAATGTGAGCGTTTCCGGCGAGTACATCGTAGATGGATGTTCCGCCTGCGTCCGGATCGATTCCAAGATGAAGCGTCGCGTGTGCTTGAGGGTCGAAATCGACCAAGCAAACTCGCTTTCCAGAACGAGCCAAAGCTGCGGCAAGGTTCACCGTCGTGGTTGTCTTGCCAACGCCACCTTTTTGATTGATCACGGCTATCGATCGCATTCACGGACCTCCTTATCCGCATGTGAAGCGTGTTGAGCGAACGCGGATTATAGCGACCAGCCGTCGCTAGCACCTATACGTTCTGAGCAAGTGATTTTTGCGCGAAACATTTTTTGAAACTGTTTCACAGGTTGCGATTCGGGATTTCTGATCGAAATGTGTGCAATCCCTCGGCAAGCTTTTCTCCTATGGAAACCGAATTACCGTTGTCCAGGCAAAGACATTTCTTGGACGAAATGTCGAAGAGCACGGTACACGACGCGTCGTCTTTCCCGATAAAACGCATCGCGAATTCCCAATCATTTCCATCTGGAGGCGTGTCCCAATCGAAGCTGACGTCCGATATCAACGCGGCGCGAGCGTGAATCAGCCCTCGTTGGTCGGTCACGTCCAGCGGCGGCGAGAACTTTAGATTTGTTGTCGTTGGCGGCTCGCTGGGCGAGTGCTCAACTTCCAGCCACTCCACTTTTTGGGCCGTCCGGATCAGCGACGCATTTGTGCCTCCGAAAAAACCGAGTGTCCGATGGCTTTGCTGTTTTCGGAAATTCCATGCAAAAACCGAAGCTGCGACAGCAACCGCAACGATCCCGATCACCAGCAGTTTTCCGCCGGTCCCGGCTGCTTTTCCCGCTGGTTTTTCAGAGCCCCGCGACGGACTGGCGGATTGTCCTTGAGCCTCCCGATCCACAGTTTCCTCCCATGTTCTCCGTGTGTTCGACCGTTGTATACTAGTCGACTTGCGAAAGCTATCGTCGCTGGCTGTTTTCCGCGGCGATCAAGAACCTACTTTATCGACTGACATAGCTATTTAGGAATGTTACCGAGATGGCGGATAAGTTTGATCCCTACCGAGAAGCGCTTGTCATGGAAACCTCCACGGTGTGGCCTGATGAGTATGATCACCTCGGTGTCGAAGAAAAGCAGCAGATCGCGGATGCGTTGCATGCGGACCCTGAAAACGCGACCGTTCTGGATTACGTACGCGTGCACACGGGATTTTGTCGCCAAATCACGGTCACCGAAGATGATGTCGAACGGGTTACGGCTTAGGCAAATCGCTCGAAACGAATCAAATTTGCAGCAATCTAGAGAGTCGCCACTTTGAATGTTCCGCTGCGAACTGTTCGCGTCAATTTGGAGTCTCGCAGCTACGATATCGAAATCGGTAGCGGTTTGCTCGATGCTATCGGACAGCGAGTAAGACAGATTCGCGAAGTGACGCACGCCGTCATTATTTCTGATTCGAATCTGAAAGAATACGCGAAACAGGTGGAACACAGTTTTTCCACCGCCGAAGTGCGTTGCAGCCGTTTCGAAGTCCCGGCCGGCGAACGGAGTAAGTCGGTCGACCAAGCCAGTGCTCTTTGGGATCAACTTCTGAAAGCCGGGACTGATCGGAAGTCGATCGTCGTCGCGGTCGGTGGCGGCGTCGTCGGAGATCTGGCCGGGTTCATCGCGGCGAGTTTTACTCGCGGGCTCGATTTCGTTCAGGTTCCAACGAGTTTGCTGGCGCATGTCGACAGTAGCGTAGGCGGCAAAGTCGGAATTAATCTGGCCGGTGCGAAAAACATGGTGGGCCATTTTTGGCAGCCGATCCACGTTGCAATCGACATGTGCGTTTTAGAAACGCTGCCCGAGCGAGACTATCGCAGTGGACTTGCCGAAGTTGTGAAGTACGGCGTTATTCTCGATGCGGATTTTTTTCGATTTCTCGAGAACAACGTTGCTAAGATCAAAGAGCGAGATCCCGAAACGCTGGCCGAAATCATTCGCCAAAGCTGCCGCTTGAAGGCTTATGTCGTCGAAAACGATGAACGTGAAACGACGGGTTTGCGAGCCATCCTGAACTACGGCCACACTTTCGCGCACGCGTTCGAGACGGTTTGCGGATACGGCGAACTGATGCATGGCGAAGCTGTTTCCATCGGGATGCTTTGTGCGTCGCGGCTGGCTGAATCGATGGGTCGAATTTCGGCCGAGGATACCAAACGGCAGACCGACTTGTTGGCCTCGCTCGGTTTGCCAATCGACGTTCCGCCTTCGGGTCATGATCAATTGATCGCCGCGATGCAAAAGGACAAAAAGGTAGAGCACGGACGCCTGAGATTTATTTTGCCCACGAAGATCGGGCACGTGGAGTTAGTGTCGGACGTGGAAGAAAACCTTGTCCGCGCGGCAATGAAGCATGATGATTAGCAAAAGATCTTAGCAGGCACACTCCGTGGGCCGTAACCGCATTTTCTGCCTTCGGCGCATTTACCATGACCACGCCGGATCCTACAACTCACGAGTTCAGCGCCGAACCGCAGAACGAATCGGATTCTGTCGCTGCCGAAGATACGCAGGTTTCTGGCGCAGAGATGATCGCGGCGGTTCAACTGTCGATGGTTTCCGGCATTGGTCCTCTGACACAACGCAGCTTGTTGGAACGGTTCGGTACTGCCTTGGCAGTTTTGAAGGCCCCGCCTAGTGAATTGCGATTGGTTCAAGGCGTGGGGCCGCAGCTTTCTCGTGCTATCTCGACAGCGCGACGCAGCGATGTAATCGAAGAAATCAAACGGTGTCAGGCTAACAACATTCGCATCGTTCATCAGCAGGCGAGCGACTATCCCAGAATGCTCCGCGAGATTCACGATCCTCCGGGAGTCATCTACGTTCGTGGCGAAATGCGACCTCAGGACCAATTGGCCATCGCCGTTGTCGGAACTCGGCATGCGACCAACTACGGCCGACAGCAAGCAGAACGTCTGAGCGCGTCGCTTGCTCGCGCCGGTCTAACGATCGTTAGTGGATTGGCTCGTGGCATCGACGCGGCGGCTCATCAAGGAGCTCTGTCGGCTGGCGGTCGAACGATCGCCGTCCTCGCGAGCGGAGTACTAAACATTTATCCGCCGGAGCATCAGGAGCTTGCGGAAAGCATCGTGCAAAACGGAGCTTTAATGAGCGAAACTTCGACGCTCAGTAAGCCACGCCCCGGTTCGTTTCCTCGCCGCAATCGGTTAATCACCGGAATGAGCCTGGGAGTCATCGTAGTCGAAGCGGCGCCTCGATCAGGAGCGTTGCTAACTGCGATGCACGCAACAGAGCAAGGCCGAGAAGTGTTTGCAGTTCCTGGTCGCGTCGACAGCCGACTCTCGCGAGGATGCAATCGGTTAATACGCGATGGAGCAAAACTAGTCGAATCGGCCGAAGATGTTTTGGAGGAACTCGGGCCATTGGTCGAAGCCGCGCCGCAAGAAGACGGTCGCGTCGTCCATCGTCCTGCCGAGTTGCAACTCAACGAACAGGAACGACTGGTTCTGGATGCGATTGATACAGACGCAACCAACGTCGAAGCGATCGTCGTCGCGACACAGCTGCCTATCCACCGAGTGCTTTCCACGATCAGCGTTTTGGAAATGCGAAAACTCGTGCGACGACTCAGTGGCACAACCGTCTCGCGGATTTAGCTTGGACGATATCGCAAGCGACTACAGCGAGCTGACAACGCGTTTCATGTATTCGATGCTTTCGGTCGCGATTTTTTCCACGCCTGGTTCGTAGTTGAACACTTCAACTGACACGTAGCCGTCGTAGTCGATTTCCTTCAGTGCAGCGAAGATTGGCGTGAAATCGACGTCGCCCATGCCGGGGCCAAGCAAGTTTGGATCGTTGGCGTGGAAATGTTGGATGTAATCTTTGCTGTCGCGGATGATATCGGGGATCGGTTTTGATTCTGTCGACATCGCCTTCACGTCCAAATGTAATCGCACATTGGGCGAATCGATCATTTTGGCAAGCTCGATTCCAGAATCGGCGGTTCGCAAAAAGTCTCCTTCGGCTGGACCGAGCGGTTCCAGTGCCAACGTCACTCCGAGCTCTTTCATCGTGGGTTCGGCGGCTCGGATGACATCGGCGGCGTACTCCATCGCATGAGCGTGATCGACGCCCGGAAGCAGATTGCGCTGCTGAGGTGAGCCGAGCACCATCGTGTCGCCGCATAAGTCCTTGCATAGGCGCGACAACTCGCAGAGGTAATCTGCTGTCTTCTTGCGAACGTCGGCATCCGGCGAAGTCAAGTAATAGCCTTCGGTTTTTGCGAGCAACCAATGGAGGCCAATCGATTCCAATTGAGCGTCTGCCAACTGCTGACGGATCTCGGCACGTTTGTCCTGTGATATTGAATAGGCGTCGGCTCCCATCGTGAATGGAGCAAACTCGATCGCGCAATAACCGCATTGTTTGGCGAAAGCGAACGCTTTATCGAAGGGCCAATCTTGGAATGTTTCGTTGCAGATTGCGTATTTCACGTTTCAATTTCCCGACAAAAACGAACGGCTTTCCAGAGCATCCGTAACCGCGATCGAGCGATTAGCAGAACTTCATACGATTCGGAACGACATGATCGTAACACGAAGCCGCTCGATTTGAAGCCGTCAGGCAACTCGCCGTGGCTGCACTGGGAATTGCTCGTCGGCGATGGGAGATTCTTCCGAGGCATGTTTTGCGTTGGCCTGTGAGCTGCTGATCACGTGAACTGATCGCTGAGGGAATGGGATTTCGAATCCGTTAGCGTCAAAGCCGATTTTGATTTGCTCAGTCAAATCCCAGCGAACTTTCCAGTAGTCTGCGTTGGCAACCCAAGGCCGTACGACGAATGTCACGCAACTGTCGGCGAGCTCGTTCACTGCGACGACTGGCTCCGGCTCCGAAAGCACAAGTGGATGATTCCGAACGGTCAATTCCAAGAAACGCTTGACTCGAGGCAAGTCATCTCCGTAGCCACATCCAATTTCCAGGTCGACGCGGCGGTAGCGTTCTCGTGAGTAGTTGGTGATATTCCCGGCCATGATCGATCCGTTAGGCACAAACGTTTTGACATTGTCCGGTGAATTGACCAGCGTGTTGAAAACATGAATCGCTTCGACCTTGCCTTTCGTGCCAGCAACCTCGATCACGTCGCCAACTGAAAACGGGCGAAACATGATGATCATCACGCCCGAAGCAAAATTCGACAACGAATCTTTCAGCGCAAGTCCTATCGCAAGTCCACTCGCGGCAACGATGGCAGTCAGCTGCTGAGTTGGAACGTCAAGCCTCGCGGCTGTCGAAATCAGAATAAGTACAAGGCCCGCGTAGTAGGCCAATTTGCCAAGAAACTTCGCGAGTGTTTCATCGACTTTGTAGCGTTCGAACGCGCGGTCCATGGTCCGAACACCGAATTTCAGCGCCCACCGACCGATGATCAAAATCGCGATTGCCGGGACAACGTGGGCCATAACGTAGGTCTTGCGTTCTTCTGTTAGCAGTGGAATGGACATCAGCCAACTGACTGTCCGACTGACTGCTTGTTGCAGCGTCGATTGAAGATCGGCAAACAATACGGGCAACATAGATCTGCTTCCTTGCAATTCAAAGTGGCTACTAGCGGGCGGGATGGTAGCGGCATCGCCAGACGCCATCAAGCAGAGAAATTGTGGAACTCATGTCGCGCCGACGTGCACAATCCTTGACGCGACTGTTGGATCGCAAGCTGATCGATTATCCGGATATTTACGTTTTTGCGTCTTTCGCATGTACATGGAGGGCCGGATCAAAATCAAGCGACGTGGTAAACTGGTGAATATGCAGTGACCGTGCTGTGTTCTGAGAGCGGTTAATGCGAATTTACAGCAGGCCAATCATTGCGAGACGAGATTTGTACCGCTCGTTGGTGGCGGCAGCGAATTTGGCCATTCAAGACGCTCGACTAGTAACAGTCGCGGGATGATCCACACGGAGATATTGAGTATGCCTCTGGAGATTTTCGAACCTCTGATTGCCCAGGCATCCATCATTCAAAGCGGGCTCGCTTTGGTGATCGGCTTAGGCATTGGGGCGGTCGTGACGTATTTCATCGGTCTCGGTGCCCGCTCGCAGTACAAGTCAGCTGCTCAACAACTAGCCAATCTGCAAGGACAGAATCTCAAACAACGAAGCTTGAACGTTGGCAGTGTCCAGGGACAGACCGCCGATCGCCCGATGCCTCCTCCGAAAACTGGATTGCCTCCCAAAAAGGACAAGCCGAAACGAGCGACACCTGACTCGTCGGCAGCAAGAGATGAAATCGAATCGCTGAAGAACGAGAAGGCTTTGCTGCTTCAGCAGATCGAGGCCGAACAGACTCAACGATCTGTAGAACTGCAGCGAATTGCCGATTTGGAAAAGACGCTAGCAGATCAAGCAGCAAATCCAGTACCGGCTCAGGCAGCCAGTTCAGACCAACAATGGCAGTTGGATCAACTTCATCGAGAAAACATTTCTCTGCAGGCCGCAATCGATCAGTACCGGGACGAACTTGAGCAGCTCAAACTGCAGCATTCTAATCAGGCCGAGACTCAGACGAACGTTGCTGAGCCGGCCCACGCAGCAATCGAGGCACTCCAAAACGAAAAAGCACAGCTCGAATCACAGCTGGAGGAACAGCGAACGAAAACTGAGGCACTCGCCAATGAATTGGAAGAAGTGCGGGCTGCAGCGAGTGGTGCGGGAGCTTCAGCAGATCCCGAATTGGTTGCGGAAGTAGAAACGCTCAAGCAGCAAGTGCAACTCATGGACGAAGTGCAGCAGCAAGCCGATCTACTTGCCGAAAAACTCTACGAAAGCGATGAACTGCTTCAGGAAACTCGATTGCAGATCGAGCAGTCGGAGCAGGCTAACGTTCATCTGCAGTCGCAAGTAAACGAGTACGAATCCAATATCGCTAGATTGGAAGAGCGAATCGATGAACTGAATAATCGGCCCGTCGAGCAAGCCGCTCCGGAAGTTCACGACAACAGTTCGATGGATGAGCTGCGGACGATTCTTGCCGAAAAGGAGGCAGCCGTCGCGTCGTTGGAACGCGAAAAGCTCGACTACAAAAACCAGCTGGACGAATATCGCGAACGGATGACGACTGACGCTGCGTTGCTCGCGGAAACGGCCAGTGTCTCGGTCGAAGAGAATGAAGCAAATCAAAAGCTCATCAAACAGCTGAAGTCGGAGCTGGCGCAGCGTGATGAGCAAATACTTGCCGTCCAAAAGACAATGGATGATCTGTACACGGCGAGGGATCGCGTTGCGTCTTTAGAAATCGCAAACGCAGAAAGAAATGCTACCGTCCGCCTTCTGGAATCGGAACTGCTGCAGCTAAGAAGTCAGCCTCAGAACGACGGAATCACTCCTGAAAAGTTGGCCGAGGTACAGGCTGAGTTGGATTCGAAAAACAGTCAGTTAATTGCAGCGAATGAATCCAACGACAAACTCACTAGTGATCTAGCAGAAGTCCAAGAGGCACTCGCGGCAGAACGGGCTCGCGAGCCCGCCGGTGATCCGGAAGAAGTTGCTGCGTTGCGAGAAGAGATCGAAGCGCACAAGGAACAGATTGCTCGGGAGCGATCTGAAAAAGAACAGCTCCATGCAACGTTGGCCGACGTGCAGGATGAGCTTGCCGCCGTGTCCGCGCAAGTTCCAGATGCCGAGTCGCAAAAAGCAGCTCAGGAGAATATCGCAAACCTGAAAGCGGAAGTTGCTCGTTTGGCGGCAGAGCTCGATGCGGAACGGCAGAACGTGCCTCCGCAAACGCAGCAGCAGATTGAACTCCTGCAGTCAGAGGTGGCTTTGCACGAAGAGGAGAAAACGGCGAACGCATTGCGATTCGCGGAACTGACACAAAATATAGCGCAGCTTACGAATCAACTAGATGTGGAGCGAACCAACACTCCTCCAACGGTCGCTCAAGAAATCGGATCGCTGCAACGGCAACTCGAACAACGCACGGCGTTTGCCGATCAGATGACCAGTGAACTGTCAGAACTGCGACAGGCGCTTCATCAACTTCAATCTGAAACAGACGAAATCAAAGCCGATCGAGATTCTGCTCATGCCGAAGCGAAGAAGTTGCACAAGAAACTTGCTTTGTCGGCGGAATTGCAGAGTGAATTGGCAGCTGCAAATTCTGCTCGGGACGAACTTCAGCAGCGAGTTGATGAGCTCAACACACGAGCAAATGAGTTAGAGTCGGATTTGAATGATGCTACTCGCGAAAGGGCCGAAGCGGACCGGCGAGCGCGAGACCTAAAAGAACAGATCGCAGGATCGCCCACGGCTCAATCGGAAATCGCCGCACTGCAGCAGCAGGTGTTGACTCTGATATCAGATAAAGAGAAAGCGCGAGACGCTCGTGAAGAAGCTGAAGACAGGATCGAGGAACTGGAAGCTGAACTTGAGGCGTTAAAGGGATCTGAATACTCTCGCGAGTCGGACGGAACCGACGCCGTGTCGTCTCAGTTGGACGATGCGAAGCTGCAGGTTGAACAGCTCAAAGCCGCTTGTCTAAGGTATCAGGCCGAGGCGGAATCTAAAGCAAACGAATTGAGCAATCAGTCATCGCAGCTCGCCGAACTGCGTGCGACTTCGGAGCTGTTTGAATCGGTCAAGCAAGAGTTGAAGGGGCAAGTCACCGGCTTGACTGAGCAAGTGGCACAACTCGACCGCGATGTCGCGAAGCGTGATCGTCGCCTGCAGGAACTGTCTGCGGAGAATGAACAGGCTAAAGCAATGTCGGCTCGAATCGGTGAACTCGAGCAGCAGTTGGACGAAGCTAATTCGCGCTGGGCTCAATCGCGAACCTCGAATGAGCAGTCGCAGCAGCGGATTGAGGAACTGCAAGCTCAACTGGAATCGCAAAAAGGCGATTCCAGTCAAGAACTCGAGTCGGCTCGAAATGAACTCGCCGATATCAAAGAAGTGGTTAAGGCTCGCGAGCAAACGATCGTCTCGTTACAGGAACAGGTGGCGTCCGCGACTGCAGGCGACGCGTGCGCTCAAGATTTTGAATCGTCCAATGCGATCATCGCTGAACTCCAGCAGCGGCTTGTCACCGAGCGAGCATCATTGGAGCAAGGGATCAAGCAGCGAGATCGCCAGATTCAGTTTCTGACTAGGGATCGCGACCAGCTAAAAAAAAACGTTGATCTCGCGCACGAACAATCACAACAACAGCTAGCTTCGTTAAAAGCAAAATCAGATGAACTGGTTGCCTCCATTGCAGAAGCTCGGACAGAACATCATTCACTGACGGGCAAGCTTGCTGCCGAGCAGCGCGCGTCCGAGCAGCTGAAATCGCTGCTCGAACGAACTCGAGCGGAACGTGACGCGGCTGTTGAGCAAAACGAACGAGACAGCGATGCGACGCACGTCAATCTCCAAGCTGCAATCGAGAAAATTGCGGAGCTAGAAGCTGCTGTGAAAACGAGTGCGCAGCAGCACGCCGTCGAATTAGCAGCTGCAGAGGCCAAGGCCGACCAAGGTATGTCGGCCGCAAAGCAGGCGCAAGAAGAGCTGGAAGCCGCTCGAGAAAAAACACATCTCGCGATCGAAAAGATTGCGGAACTCGAACTCGCCATCGAAAAGCACTCGTCATTGGGAACTGACGAAGAATCCGACGCAGCAACGGATCTCGACGACGAATTGGTTGCGTTAAAGGACGAACGTGATTCCGTTCGTGGCGACCTGGAAGACGCGAATGAACGCATCGCTGAGCTGGAAACATCTCTGCGAGAGCAGGCAGACAAGCACGCTGCCGAGCTGCGACGTGCAAATGACTCAGTGGCGGCCAGTGAAACCGATGCTGAGAATCGTGAGGCGATCGAAGCGTTAGAGTCCCAAGTGGAAGAGTTTGAGGAAGAGAACAATCTTCTGGTCGCCGAAATGCGGCAGCTTCGCGAGCAGGTGGAGCACGCCGAAAAACTGACGCTTGAGGTGCAGGCTGAAAACGAACGCCTCACAATAGAGCTGAGTCAGCAATCTGCTGCTGATTCAATCGATGCCGACACCAAAAAAGGAAAGCTTAAAAAGCAAATCAAGGAGCTGGAGTCAGAACTTGATTTTGCCAAAGACGAGCTAACAAGGCAGCGAGAATCGGCAAACGCTTGGCGAAAAGAGAGAGCGGAACTGCTCGATGAAATGGATTCGCTGAGGGGACGACTCGAAGGTGCTCAATCATCCGATGACGAACATCCAGCGGATGATGGCGAGGACATTACAGAACAGTACAATCAGCTCATCGAAGACAACGAACGTTTAGTGCAAGACCTTGCCCAAGCAGAAAAGCAGCTGGAGGGCAAAGATGACCGTTTGGACGAGCTTGCATCGGCGCTCGCTCAATCGCGACGAGACGTTGCGTCGCTGCAGTCCGAGCTTAAGGAAACGCAAGCGGTCCAGCGCATGCAGAACGGCGGTGACAAAAGTTCTGCAGAACACAAACCGCAAAAGAAGGCGTCTCGCGTTAAGCCGAAGAAGAGCGACGCCAAAGCGGCTCATGAAGACACGGCCAAACAGGAAGCAAAATCGAGCAAAAAAACACCCGGCAAGTCGTCCAAATCCAAAGCTGCCAAGGTGAAGAAAAAGCTGGCAAAGAAGATCGGTTCTTCCAATACCAAAGAGGACGATACTCTTGGCCTGTTGTTTACTTCGCCGCCAGACAAACAAGATGACTTGCGGGAAATATCCGGACTCGGGCCCAAGTTCGCGGAAAAACTAAACGAGCTGGGAATCTATCAGTTTGCTCAAATCGCTACGTGGAAAGCCAAAACGATCGATGCGATCGCCGAACAGATTGGTGCCGGACCACGCATCCGCAAGGAAAAATGGGTGCAGCAAGCTAAACGGCTTGCCAAGTAAGCCGCGGCTTCAACGACCCGGATTAACGGAGACGCCAGATCGCTGCATAGTTGATCCCAAATGGCTGCATGCTTCTGCTGGCTCGCGCAATCGCGTGCTCCCTCTTTTAACATTTAGCCTGCATCTGCTAGATTCTAGGCGGACAGCGTCAACTCCGCATCAGTTGTAACCCGAAGCGTACGTTTGACGTTGCGCCAGTTCTAGCCACGTAGTGGCGGCAGCACCACGGCGCAATGAACCGATACCAATTCTAAAAAACTCTTAAGGAAGACGATGGCGAATCCGACCGCAACTTTCGAAACATCATTGGGTAACTTTACGGTAGAAGTGTTCACCGACAAGATGCCAATCACCGGACAAAACTTCTTGGATTTGGCCAAATCCGGTTTCTATGATGGCCTCCATTTCCACCGAGTGATTAACAATTTCATGATCCAATTTGGTTGCCCGCACAGCAAAGATCCCAAGAGCGCTCGAGCCGGAACTGGTGGTCCTCCGCACGGAACGATTCAGGACGAACACCCGGAAGACGCGAAACTATCGAACGAGCCGGGAACGCTGTCGATGGCGAACACGGGACAACGAAACAGCGGTGGGTCTCAGTTCTTTATCAACACGGTCCACAACGACTATCTCGACTGGTTCACACCTGGTCCGTCGAAGCATCCGGTCTTTGGCAAAGTGACCGAAGGATTAGAAGTTGTGAAGAAGATTGAATCGACTCCAACTGATGGCAGCGACCGCCCTGCGAGTCCGGTCCAAGTGATCAAGATAACAGTTCATGAGGCGGCGTGATCTGGAATTCTCCGCCTCACTGTCTGACACGTGAGTAACGGACGAATCGGAAACGCATCACTCG
>JAGQPC010001180.1 GCA_020426925.1 Planctomycetales bacterium
TGGAGGCACGTGATGCCGACAACATTGAAAAGCGTAACCAACAAGTATCTGAAAGCACGAAATCTCGCTCAAGGAACAAGAAGCGAATACCAAACGACTCTAGCGAAATGGCAGCGATGGAAGGGCCGAGTCCCCATCGAACGACTCGATCGCCCAACTATTCGGGAATTCCTAAATTGGATCTATGACCGCGCAGTTTCCGACGGGGGAAGCAATCCCGGACGAACTTCCAACAAGGCTCGTACGCATCTTCGCGCTGTGCTTACATGGGCTTGGGATAATGACCTTCTCGAACAGCTGCCGCGATTTCCAAAGCCTGTCCAATTCAACAATGTTGCCGGTCGCCATTATCTGACGAAAAGCGAACTCAATTCACTCTATTTTGCAACCCATGAAATGAGCCGACCAAGAGGCTGGACCAATCCAATACCCGTAGGGCGGTATTGGCGGGCGGCATTGGTCGTGTTCTACAACTACGGTCTCGATTCAGGAACGGTGTGGGGAACGATTCCGGCGCACGAACCGATTCTGTGGCGACACGTATCTTGGGACCGGACCGCGCCCAATCGACAACTCAAGGAAAGCTCGAAATGGGGATGGCTTCTCTACCGGCGCGTCAAAACTCGAAAATCATTCTGTCGCCCGATGAACCGAGTAGTGCATATTCATCTAAAAAGCTTGCAGACGGAGAACTGTTGCCCAAGTGACCCGGTGTTCTTAGGCGGTAGCTCGCGACCAAATGTTCGCTTCCGAGAACTTTGTGAACTCGCGAGAATTGACGCTAAGACCGACAGTGAAACCGGTGAGCAAAAACACTGGCTGTTGAAAGATTTGCGCAAAACGGCGGCCACCTACTACGACGAACACATGCCAGAATCGTCGATCGAGATACTGGGGCACTCTGTCGGTGGCGTGACCTATCGACACTATGCACATCGAGCACCGTTAGCACATAAGGCAATCAACACGTTGCCACAACCCTCAGCTTTTTCTGCACTGCTGAAAGGCTTTGACGAGGAATGCCCTTGCTGTCGTAGACCGTTCGCTGACGCCTCGTAGGTGACGAAAATAGCGTCAACCGAAAAAGCGGTGCGTCAAGCTTGCGCACCGTGACATTGCCGGTGACCAATGGCACAGCCGAATTCACTGATGGCCCGGATTCCGAAACGCAGGAGATGCTCATTGGAATACTTCTGTTGTAAGCCCCAGATGTGAACCTCACCATCGCGTTGATGTGGCAGCACCCTGCCGTGAAGACTAAACCATGTAAAATTCGCCCCGCGATGAAGAAGCCAACGAGCAAATTTCCAGCGATTGCTCGAAGAAGTCCAAGCCAATCCACGATATACTTCAAACTCGTTAACGTTGTCGATTTGGTCGCTGCCCAATCGACTACCGCAAAACCGAACATATCAATTTGGAGAGACTGAATATGAAACCATTGATGTTGACCGTCTTGATTCTGAGCCTGCTATTCTTCCGCGAAGTGGCTATCGGGCAAGAAGCTCCAGCCATGCCTAAGCCGACCCAAGAACACGACTGGCTTCAGAAGTTCGTTGGAGACTGGACAACCGATTCGAAGGCAAACATGGGGCCGGACCAACCGCCGATGCAGTGCAGTGGAACTTTGACCTCTCGCAAGCTTGGCGGATTCTGGGTACTCAATGAGATGAAGGGCGAATGGTCAGGTGAGCCGATGACCGGTATTCAGACGGTCGGATATGACGAAGGCAAAAAAAAGTACGTTGGAACTTGGGTTGATTCGATGACAGCCTTCATGTGGCAGTACGAAGGCAGCGTCGATCAGTCCGGCAAGGTGTTAACGCTTGACGCGGATGGACCAAATCTCATGGGCGACGGTAAGTTGACGAAGTTTCAAGACATCTACGAGTTCAAGTCGGCTGATGAAATCCTGATGACGTCGCGAATGCTCGGCGAAGATGGAAAATGGCTAACGTTCATGTCAGGTACCGCAAAACGAGTCAAGAAGTAAGTATTGCGACAGAACTTCGATTCGGTGGCACATGAGGGCGTTGCATTAGCGTCATTTGGAAATGTCGTTGCCTATTGGTTCGACTTCGGCATGTTAATGGCGAGTCTTAGCTCTGGCAGCATGCTAAAATGGCGAACACACGATCGAGCCGTGCCGTGCTGATAGCGAGTGTTGCAGTTCTTGGTACGATTCGCTGATGGCGGACCCTTGCACATTTACTCAAGTGATATGTCGGACGCACCTTCAATCCATTACGTTCGCACAGGGGATGGCGCAGATATTGCATACTGGACGCTGGGGCGGGGTCCGGTCTTACTGCATTCGCCCAATGTGCAGCTTGGGCACCTGCACGCGGAATGGTCAGTCGAGGCAATGCGACGATGGTATGAAACTCTGGCACAGACATTCACGGTAGTGCGATACGACCACCGCGGAGGTGGGCTTTCGAGCCGTGGAGCTGGGACGCAATCGATTGACGAGTTAGTCGATGACATCGAAGCGGTCGCCGCCAAAATCTCGCCTGAGCCATTCGTGTTGTTAGGATGGCTCACCGGGGGACTGCCGGCCATCGCGTACAGTGCACGTCGTCCCAAACGGATATCGCATCTTGTGCTCTGGAACAGCTTTGCCCGAAACGTTGACCACGGAGAGGCTCCGCGGATGCGTTCGCTCTTCGAAATGGCAGCAACCGATTGGGAACTCTTCACCGAGTCGATTAGCCACGCCGCGCTCGGCTGGCAAAATGCGAACGATGCTCGGCAATGGGCCGCCGTGGGGCGCGAAGCGACGACTCAGGCGGAGTTCCTCGATTTTCTCACAGCCCGCCGCGACTGGGACGTCACCACGGAGCTCGAGAAGGTGAAGGTCGGAACGCTGGTGATGTATGACCAAGACAATGCGTTGGCCAGCGAGGACCGAAGCCGCGAACTGGCAGCTGGAATCCCCGGCGCTCAGTTCCTCGTATGCGATAGCGAAGGCGGAACGCCGGATGCTGACGCGATCGAGGCGATTCGATCATTCGTTGGTCTTCGTGCGAGGGATGTCAAGATCCACCTCGATGAGCTAACGGTCCGCGAGCGTGAAGTGCTGAGTTTGGTTGTTGAGGGCACTACTAACGCAGAAATCGCCAAACGCCTCTTCATTAGCATCGACACTGTCACTCGACACTTGACGCATATTTACGCGAAGACCGGCACGAAACGCCGCGTTGAACTAGTGCGTTACGCTCTCGAACGGGGATCAACCTCCAAGTGATCCCGGAATCCTGGGACAGTGACGGCGCAGAATCCCAGGTTTCGGCAATTGTGTCCAACAAACAGTGCTGTCAAGCTAGCTTCTGAGCGGTACGTCCCTCCATGACGCCAGACGATCGAGTCGAGTGGCATTGCTCCACAAGATTCAATTTCAACGGCCGCATGAGAACGGACCGGAACGCTTAGAGTTTAGAAATGTGCAGGCTCGTCTGCCGGTCATCAGATTCCCGAGGAATGATCGATGGAACAAACCGTCCTCACGGTACTCGTCGTCCCTGCGGCATTGTTCACCGTCATGGTCGGACTAGGACTATCACTCACGGTGGACGATTTTCGTCGCGTCGTTCACGATCGGAAAGTGCTTGGCGTTGGCCTCATTGGGCAGATGGCGTTGCTACCTGTTCTTGGAGCTTTAATCGTTATCTGCTTCAGGCTCGAACCAGTCTTTGGGCTTGGCCTAATGGTCTTGGCACTGTCTCCTGGCGGAGCGCTCTCCAACGCCGTTGTTCACGTAGTACGCGGAGAGCTCGCTCTTTCCATATCGCTGACGGCGATCTCTAGTATTGTGACGCCGGTGACCATACCGGTTTTGTACAGATTGAGCGCTTCGTACCTGACGCCCGAGACGGAAACCGTCTCGCTTCCAATTGGAAAGACGATGCTGCAATTATTCCTGATCTGCATTGTGCCCGTCGCTCTTGGGATGGCGGTCAGAAAAGGTTGGCCGACGTTTGCCATTCGGGCGGACAAGCCGGTCCGAGTTCTCTCAGTGGTCTTCTTTGTGATCGTGATTGGGGGCGTGATCAAGCAACATTTGGGTATCTATCCTGTTGGATTTAGATCCGTGGGTCCCGCAGTGCTGGCTCTCAACCTGGGTAGTCTTACGCTCGGATTCGTCGGTGCGAGGCTCGCGCGTCTTAACTTCGAGCAGGCAGCAACGATTGCAATCGAGGTGGGCATGCAGAATGCGGCAACGGCCACTTTCGTAACGGCGACACTATTGGGAGACACAACGATGGCGATCGTGCCAGCGATTTACGCAACTGTGATGCTACCCTCGGCTTTGATTTTTGGCGTTGCTGCCGGTAGTATGCGCCGGAATGCTACGGTGCTCCACGCAAGCCGATAGTGCAGCGTACGGCGTTGGTTTCAGCAGTATTGGAAACGATATGATTATCGACGTACACTCACACGTGCTTCTCGACGTAGACGACGGATGGATGGCAAAGTCCGGAATGCTGCGACCGCTGGGCGACGGAAACGCCCTGCTCCAAATTCGTGGGATTCCGATGATCGCCGCCGAGGACCTTTTGTCTCCTGAGAAGCAAGCACACGAAGCGGAACTCGCGGGGCTGTCTCTCCGAATCATCAGTAGCGTG
>JAGQPC010001181.1 GCA_020426925.1 Planctomycetales bacterium
CGACTCCCAGCGGTTCAAAGCGGACCTTCTGCTTGCGGCAGTGCGTAAGAAATTCGCGAGCGAGTTGAATTGTGACTTCCTGTCGGTTCCGGCAGGACTCCGGAACTGGATCAATTCCCGGCAGTGACAAGTCCCAGTTCGGGTTGTAGTCCAGAATGATGTGATCGATAGACGCCCCGTAATCAAAGCCACATTCTTCGTAGAATCGCGTGACTTCTTCGACGGTAACGGGAGGTTCCGGCTCATTCACATAGGTGAACGCTCCGCAATCGCCCATAACTTCCATGCCAGGCGGCAGTCGCATAAACTCGCGAACGCCGTGCGAAAAGAATCGGCGCTGTTGCCCCAATGTGTAACGGCCCGTCGAGCCTCCACTCCCCTCAACGATCGCCTTCGACACCAGCATGCCGTCGTACGGAGGGGTCTCGAAGACTTCATGCGCATAGAGATCGTCTCGCTGGCGAATCCGCGTTCCGCTGCGTTTCTCCGTTTCAAAATCAAAACTCGGATCAACCAAGTCCTGGCTGTCCGGAAAAAAGAACTTCATGCGTATCTATTCCCTCGTGCCTGCAAGTACGCGCGAATGAGCACGTTTGACAACATGTGGATATGCCGGGGAACGTTTTGCACCTCATTCCATCGCAGTCCGTCCATTTGCTCCCATCGACCCTTTGTCCAACAGCAGATCGGTGCGATCAATTTCAATTCCCGCTTAGCCAGCGCCACAGCATTTGAATCGCCAGAATTGATGTAGGGCATGATGCGATCCATGAGTCGCCCCATCGCACGAATTCCCGCACCGTGCATCAAGCGACTCTTCGCTGGTGATTTGCCCCACGCATCAGCAAACACCTCTGACACAGCTGTCCAGTATGTGACTAGCAACGAAGTAATGCCGTCGAAGTCGGTTTCACCTGTCGCGATATTGCGGTAAGGAAACAGGCAACCCGATGGTTGCGACAGACTCTCCTCGATCATCTTGACGACCGAATTGTCAGTGATGGCAGCAGTTCCCTTTTGCTCTTTTGGCGTGGAAGCCCGGCGAATCATGCCGCAAAAGGGAGACGCTTTTTCAAGATTCAGCCAGTCACAGATGGCAGATGGCATTTTCTTCGCAGACAGGTTTGCCGGAAGGCTCGTTGTCACTTCGGGAAGAAGTTCGGTGATCAATCCACGAGGCAATGGCTTAGAGCTATTGACCCTTAGAAACTGGTCTCGCTGCAGATCAAGTTCGTCAGCGACAAATGCGTTGACCGGGATCGGCAAATTCGGCTTACTGCACATTGACAGTGCGATCGCACGCTGTTGGCCATCAACAATCCAAGCCGGCTTAGGACCGCCATTTGAAGGTAACGGTATCTCGAGCGTGCCTGCTTGCGCGAGTCCATCACCGGTGGATGGTCCTCGGCTCTGGCGAAACTTGATTCGCGACGAGAGAGCCAAGATGATTGAGTTCGGAAACAGGATCTCGTCCTGATTCAAATAGTCGACAATGTCTTCCACGTGGCGACGGACAGACGATCGCTGGTAACCAATCAACTTGCCGGCCTCATCGCGTGAGATCTTTGAGATATCGGCCACCTTTAGCAATTCAGCGCCGGTCAACGTGAAAAGAAACAGCGGGTGCGCCGCGTTCTGCTCGATGCGGAGCGCCCGACGTTCGATCTGCGCACCATTGGATCGCTTACGTGCCATTCAAGTGCTCCCGGACTTCGCGAAATAACCTCGCAAAACGCTTCTGTTCACAGGCGTGGCCAGTGTCACGCAACTTCCTCAAGAGTGGCGTGTGACAACCGGTGGATTCCTCTCTCAGTTCCTTCAGTATGTAACTCCGTACGTCATCGTCAGTCATCGGTTGTCGATCAAACCTTGTCAAATCAGGTTGTTGTCGCATCAGGCGAGACAACTTCTGCCGAAGGACCGCGTACGTAGGTGGCGAGCCGCGACAACTCGACAACGCTAACTGAGCGACTCGCATGTTAAGCGATCGCAAAGCCCCACCGACTACATGCTGCATTCGCGCGTCGTAAGGAACGAGATGTTCTGTCAGATTGTCCAATGACCTACACCCGGCTGAGAAGATCGACAGCAGTTCGACGTTGTTCAGTAGGGGCATAGCCGACAGAACGTCTTGCTGCAGGGCGCGCAAATAGTTTTCGGATGCGATAATAAGCAAGGGTGAAGTCGGTGCGTCAGCGGCAATGTCAGCAATAGTTCTTGGTTGCGCGGTCTTTGCAATGTCGTGCTGAGACATCGCATCCCACCAATGCCGAACGACCGAAACCCGGTCTTCACTGATTGTCCCTTTGGCAATTGAGTCAGGGTGATCGCTCGAAAACGTGGCCGAATACGGTTTCAACAGGGTATCCATCGCGATTAGACCGTAACCGGCAGACGCGATCCACAGTCGGACACCCGCTCCACTAGCAGTTGAGGCACTTTCAAGGGACCTCGCGATACTCCAATGATCCCCCGAATACAGCTGCCTGGCTGGAAGCGTCTCGGCGCGGCTTCCATTGAGTCGCTGGCACCAAAGCGTGGCTTTTGTTTGCACCGGCGCCCTTCTTACGCATCGGAACTTCAGTCGCTCCGGGACCGCGACCGTCTTACGTTTCGTGCAGGTTACGATCACATTGACGACTGTTGTCATTGGCTGCCTCTTTCGCCGAACGCTTTCTCACCGTCCGCATTTTCACCCCGGTAAATGCAACCGGATGTGCATGTTTCTGAGACGACAACCTTTGACAACAGCGGTAGTTCCGACTTCACTCGATCCCAAATCCAACGAGCAAGATTCTCGCTGGTTGGGTTCTCCAATCCCTCAATCTCGTTCAAATAGTGATGGTCCAGTCGGTCGAGTATCGGCCCGAATGCTCGCTTGATTTCCGCGAAATCGACAACCCAACCAACCTCTTCATCCACCGGGCCAGCAACGTGCAGCACAACTTGAAACGAATGCCCGTGCAATCGCCCGCACTTATGCCCCTCAGGGACTCGCGGGAGTCGGTGCGCCGCCTCAAATCTGAACTCTTTATAAAGCTCCATTGGAAATTCCTTCGCTGTTAGCGAATCCCAACCACTTTGTGCATTTGCACACTCAACTCCCACTGGGGATGTGCGAGGCAATACTCGACGGCCATTTGTCGATTTCGCTCCAGATGAGGACCGTCCATCGGTTGCAGAGAGAATCTGCCGAAATTCAGCTGATCGTAACGTTCTGGTTCGCCGCCGACTTGTGGGTAGACCAGTTTCAACTCGTCACCTTTGAGGACCACGCATTCCGCATTGGCCTTCGGACTGACACAAATCCAATCGACCCCGTCCGGTACGTGCCGAGTCCCATTCGTTTCGATTGCGATCATGAATGAGCGGTGATGCAATGCGTCGATTAACGGCGCATCGAGTTGCAATAAAGGTTCGCCTCCCGTGCAGACGACATAGCGACGAATGCCATCCGCTCTCGCTGGCCAACAGTCTTCGACGCACCTAGCCAAAGTGTCGGCTGATTCAAAAATGCCACCGTTTGCCCCATCAACCCCCAGGAAGTGTGTGTCACAGAACGAGCAAATCGCACTTGGTCGATCTTCTTCGCGACCCGTCCACAGATTGCATCCGGTGAAACGCAAAAACACAGACGATCGTCCTGTGTGCGCACCCTCACCTTGGAGCGTGTAATAGATTTCTTTGATCGAATAGTTCATGTTGTCGCTTGCTCCCGAGAACGGTATTGTGCCGGATCCACCATCCCGTTCTCCGCAAATCCTTCGAGGCGCAGGATGCACGCGTCGCAATCTCCACATGCCGCGCCATCGACCCCAGGATCGTAGCAACTCGTTGTCAACGAATAATCCACCCCAAGCGACATCCCCTTGCGGATAATGTCTGCCTTCGTCGCGTGAATCAGCGGGGTGTGAATCTTGACGGATTCTCGCCCTTCGGTAGTCGCCTTTGTTGCGAGATTTGCCATGTTCTCGAACGCGGAGATGTACTCTGGTCGACAGTCTGGATACCCAGCGTAATCTAGCGCGTTTACACCGGTAAAAATGTCAAAAGCACCAAGCGTTTCGGCCCAAGCAAGAGCCAACGACAAAAACAC
>JAGQPC010001182.1 GCA_020426925.1 Planctomycetales bacterium
GCGTTCTTGTCGTACCAGTCGATCAAGTGAACCGTGCCGTCGGGTCCGTACTTCAGATTGATGCCTCGATACCATTTGTCGTTGGCCATCAAAAAGTCATTGCTATGGTGACCAACGTAGCCCGAACCGTTTCGTTCGAGGATGTCGTTGTTGACGCGGTTGCCATGGATGTTGTTGAAGTAGATTGAGTTGCGATACTTCGCTGGCCAATTGTCACCGAGATAAATCATTGCTCCACAGTGAGCATGCCCGCCGCCGGCGATGGAGACTGAATCGGACAACTCGGGCTCGTGTCCCCACCACGCGCTGTCACGAATGTTGCCTGTGTAGTGGGAATGATCGGCGATCGTTTTGATATCGTCGTACAGATACGGATTAAAGTGTTGTCCACCTTGCCGTTGATATCTGGCACCTTGAACGACGTGCCAAAGATGAGGGATGACGCACGCCGTAAGAAACGCTTGTCCATTGTCGTCGAAGTCGACTCCCCATGGGTTGCTGGTGCCGCGAGCGAATATGTCGAATTCGTGTCGCGTCGGATGATAACGCCACACGGCCGCATTCATCGGAACACGGTCGGCGTCGGACGTGCCCGGTTTGCCAACTCTCGAATGCGTGAAGACTCCGTGGCAACCGTAAAGCCAGCCATCCGGTCCCCAGATAAAAGCGTTCAGCGTTTCGTGTGTGTCTTGATATCCGAACCCGTCGAGCAAGATTTGCGGTTCACCGTCCGGAACGTCGTCACCATCTTTGTCGGGAATGAACATGAAGTAGGGAGCGGCACCAACCCAAACGCCACCGAACCCAACTTCTAATCCGCTGACGAGATTCAAGCCAGTGATGAACTCTTTGCGCGAATCAAGCGTGCCGTCCTTGTCGGTGTCTTCGAGGATGACGATCTTGTCTTTGCCTTGTCCCTCGGGTGCACGGATTGGGTAGTTGTACGCTTCGGCCACCCAGAGCCTGCCTCGGTGGTCGGTCGTAAACGCGATCGGTTGATGGACCATCGGTTCGCCGGCAGCGAGCTGCACGTTGAAACCGGGCGGGACCGTCATCTGCTTCGCAGCGTCGGCCGGTTCCAATCCGGCTTGAATCTGTTTTCGAGGTTGAGGCTGAGCCTCCAGCCAAGATTGGTGGTCCACGTCTTTCTTGGAATGCAACAGAACGTGGCAACCTTTCATCCCGCCTGAGATCATATCGGGAATAGCATCGCCGTTGACGTCGCCAACGATCAGTTGCCGACCGATTCCCGCTTCGTCATCTGCTTTGAACGGTATCCAATCGACTCCGTCTGAAGTCCTGACCAGCTTGAACCAGTAGACGACTGCTCCAGCGTCCCACATTGGAGCTTGTTTGTGATGCGAGTAGTATGTTTTGCCTGTGCAAATATCTTTCAGTCCGTCGCCATCGACGTCGGCCAACGCAACCGAATGCAGCTCCGAAAAGACGACTCCATATTTGTTTTCCGATGCCTTCTCGCCCATGATGATGTGACGGCGAAACGTTGGCTCGCCGTTTTCCTCGATCTGTTCGAACCACGCCAGGCCGAACGCATGAGCTGCCAGGCTTGTGATCACGTCGTTGTCGCCGTCCCCATCAACGTCGTACGCGAACATGTCAGCGCCACCGGCTTGAGAAAACTCGTATGCGTGAAACGTCCAAAGACCGCCTAACGTTTTTGGTTGCTCGTACCAGCCGCTCTGCATGATGATGTCGTTTCGATTGTCGCTGTTGACATCACCGACACCCAAGGCGTGCCCGAATCGTTTCGCTGCGACTTGATCCGAAATACGGTGGAACGTCCACGGCTCGAATGGTTTGTCCCAGTTGGGTGTCACGTAGCCAAAGAAACCATCTCGAGTGCAAACAAGTTCCGGACGTTCGTTGCCAACCAAGTCGGTCCACTGCGGCGACTCGTTAGAGACCCAATCAAATACCTGATGCTTCGGCCAATGTTTATCGTGGTTTTCGTTGCCCGGGTTTTCGTAGACAAACGCAGGCGTCCCTGGAAATCCGACGACGAAAATATCTTGTCGTTCGTCGCCATTGAAATCGTACGTCCAACAGAAAAAATGATCCGCGTAACCTTCAGTCGGTTGCGGAACTGGCTTGTAGATTTCGTGCTTTTGCGAAAAGTCTGGACCTGCAAACCAGTACGGTCCATAGACGGCGTCTTGATGTCCGTCATTGTTGAGGTCACCGAAGTTGACGCCTTCGGAGTAGTACGTGTGCGTGAGATTCTGGCGCTCAAAAACGTCAATCTTATGCTCGTCGCATCGGGCATGACCGGAAAAGAAGACAGGAAGAAGAATCGTCACGCCAAGTTGCAAGATCAAATTTCGATTGGACATGTTCGCTTTGCTTTCTGGCCTGGTTGGATGTGAATTGAGCACAAATGAATATACGCTATCGATACGCCGGTTTACGCGTCATCGCCGCCGATTTGAGTAAACGCCTGAACCTGCGACGTGATCGCCGTTTCCGTGGGCAAGCGTTCCATCGAACTGGCGCCGTAAAACCCGTCGAGCTTAATCTTGACATTGTTCAGTACGAATTGAGCGTCGTCCGGCATCGCGATCGGACCACCGTGACACAGCACGAACACGTCACCGCGAACTGATCGAGCACTTTCTGAAATTGCATCGATTCGTGCAACGCAGTCTTCTAACGTCAATGCTGTGTGAGCTCCAATTGTTCCCTTCGTCGTCAGTCCCATATGGGCGACAATCATATCAGCGCCGGCCTCGGTAAGTTGCTTCGCCTGCTCGGGCGTGAACGCGTAAGGAGTGGTCAACAGATCGAGGTCGTGTGCGGCGGCGATGCAATCGATCTCTTTTTGAAACCCCATGCCGGTTTCTTCTAAGTTCGCTCGAAACGTGCCGTCGATCAGCCCGACGGTTGGAAAATTCTGAATTCCCGCGAAGCCTAAGTCCTTCAGCTCACGCAAAAAATGATCTCGCAGCATGAACGGGTCAGTCCCGCAGACTCCGGCGAGCACCGGCGTATGCTCAACCGCGGTGATGACTTCGTACGCCATCTCTTTGACGATTTGATTCGCGTTTCCGTACGGCATCAAGCCAGCAAGCGAACCGCGACCAGCCATTCGATATCGCCCCGAATTGTAGATGACGATCAAGTCGATCCCGCCCGCCTCTTCGCACTTTGCACTGATGCCGGTGCCAGCTCCACCGCCAATGAGAGGCTGTCCTTCGTTTCGCTTCTGTCGAAAGCGTCGGAGAATAGATTCTCGTGATTTGGTCATGTTTGGTCCAAGCAAACGGGTTCAACTGTGAATCGATTCGAAATGTTCGACAAGCGCCGAGGCAAATGCGTCGTCATTTATATGGTGCGGCACTCGAACGATGCGTCGATGATCGTCTACGTGCAGTTGTTGTTCTACCGTTGTGAACAACGCCTCGTTTGCGGCTGGATCGTAAAACGGCTGGCCTGGAGCGTCCAACATCGATACTCCTCGTTCCGGGATCAAAACCGTCACGGGCGAAGTTGCTCGGTTCAGTTTGTTCGTGATCCATTCGGCGATCGTTTTATTTTCATCCACCGTCGTCCGCATCAGCGTTACTTGTGCATTGTGTTCGTACAGGTTGCGGTTACGGAATTCTACCGGAACCGAATCGCGTTCGCCAAAGTTCACCATATCGACCGCACCTAAACTTACAACAAGAGGCACTTGCGATTCGATCAAAGCGTCAAATCGCTGTGGGCCGGCCGACAGCACACCACCAACGACTTCGTCTGCCACCTCGGTCGTAGTGATGTCTAACACGCCTTGGATAAGCCCTGACTCAACGAGCTTTTCCATGGCTCGTCCGCCCGAGCCTGTCGCGTGAAAGACCAAGCACTCAAAACCTTTTTTGGTAAGGAGCTCGCGAACTTTCGTAACGCATGGCGTCGTGACGCCAAACATCGTCATGCCAAGCGTTGGATTTTGCGACGAACGTGGAACAGCGTATGAAACCATGCCAGCCATCGCATGAGCAGCGTTCCCGAGCACGCGTTCTGAAACGGCATTGATGCCGGCGACATCCACAACCGAATAGACCATCGTGATGTCGCTGCAGTCGACATAGGGGCCAACGTTGCCGCTGGCCATTGTCGACACCATCAGTTTCGGCAGGCCAATCGAAAGCTCGCGCATTGCTGCGGTAACGATTGCGGTTCCGCCGCTTCCTCCGATGCCGATGACGCCGCTGATTCTGCCTTCGCTTTCTTCGTTCTTCAGGAAACGAACGAGCGCGTCGCTGATCGCGGAAACGGCTTGTCCGCGATCATTATTTTGCGGAAGGGTTACGTTGCCAAGAACCGTGTTGCGATCGATATCAGGAACAACAGTCGGTTCGGTTTTCGTTCCCACGTCGACGGTTTTCACGGCAATTCCGGCCGACCGGAGGCAGTCCGCGACAAAGGCGATTTCTTCACCTTTTGTATCCATCGTGGCGACCGCGTAAACTGCTGACATTGTGTTCCTCGTTGAGTTTTGCATTAACCGTACTCTGGTTCGCACGATTTCCGCACGCCGCGTGGGGCGAAACGTAACCAGATTATCGCCGATTGTGTCCCAGAAAAAAATGTCCTTAGAACAGCAATTCGAATCACAAACGTTTGCAAACGGCTATCAGCTAATCGACGGATTGGAAATGCATGCCCAGAATCCGTGCAGCTTTCACATTCCTCCGCCCGTCATCAAACGCCAACTTCGTCCTGGGCAGTTTGTCGAGCTTCGGATCGACTCGCCTAGGTTTTCGGTTCATGAAGATGCGCCCGAAAAGTGTTCCTGTCCATCG
>JAGQPC010001183.1 GCA_020426925.1 Planctomycetales bacterium
GTTCCCCCGCAGGGTGGCCGCAAGCATCCGAACCAGGACTTCGTACAGATCGACACCACGAACATCTTGTTCATCTGCGGTGGCGCGTTCGACGGCCTCGAAAAGATCATTCGCGATCGCTCTGAACGTTCGGGCATCGGATTCGGGGCGCAGGTGCGCAGCCAGAACGACCGCACGGTCGGCCAGTTACTGCTCGACGTCGAACCCGACGATCTGATCAAGTTCGGCCTCATTCCGGAGCTGGTCGGACGATTGCCGGTCATCGCCACGCTCAACGAGCTGGACGAAGAAGCACTCGTCAAGATCCTGATCGAACCCAAGAACGCGCTCATCAAGCAGTACCAGAGCTTGTTCCAGATGGAGCACTGCGATTTGGAGTTTACCGAAGGCGCATTACGAGCGATTGCTCGAAAAGCTTTGAAAAAGGATACAGGAGCACGTGGTTTACGTTCGATTATCGAACAAGTGATGCTTGACATCATGTACGATCTTCCGGAGCAAGAGCACGGCAGCAGCTTCTTGATTGACGAACAGCTCGTTGATGGCGAGAATCCAACGATCGAGTTTGCAAAGGCAAAATCAAAGAGTGCGTAAGCCACTTTCAACCTCGGCAAGTCTATTAGACCTGCCGATGCACGAGGCTTATTCACCAAAACGGCCGAAGTCACATTTGGGGCTTCGGCCGTTTTTTTTTGTGGCGTAAGCTGCCAGCTTGCGATGCAGCGGCGTTCATTTGACCGCACCGGGAAGCAGAACCCCACGCGTCGAGCGAATTCTAACGATTGTCCGGCTGGTTTAATGGTCACAAGCTTCAAGATCGTCAACGGCCACGCGTTAACGCTCGATCTCGTTGTCAACGACGGGTGAGCCGGTTCATTGCGCGGATCTAGGCTTGTACATCGTTTCAAAACACCGATCGCAAAGGGCAAGAATACGCATGTCGACCTATGCAAACTCGAATTTCAATCCAGGTAGTGTTCTCAAATGGATCCGCAATCCTCCACGGAGCACAAACCCAAATCATCCCCATCCCCACCCGATCATTCATCAGAGTGTTGGGGAGCTGAACGAGAACCCGCTGTTTGCGGCAAAGTTTCTGCAAGCACAAAGTAACGATAACAAAGGCGAATCAGGAATCGCCAGTTCTGACAAGCAGAAGTGCAAGCACGGCTTTTTCCCGTCGATTGACGACGCTTCAAAATGGATCAGCGATGCGTTTACCAACAGCGTGACGCAGCCTAGCGTCAATAACGAACTCAAAAGTCTGGACGCTGGAACAAACGCTGTTACGTTTCGCGTCGAGTTTCACAGTCCGCCGGGTGACTTCATTCTGACGGAGCGCGCCGGTGGGCAACAGAGCGCGACGGCGCCTGGACCAGCGGCTGTGACGAAGCACTCCGTTAAAGGAATCTTCTTCAAGTTGATGAAGAGCGCAGATCCCGACTATCCTGTGCTTCAGACCTGTTTCCCATACGACACGTTTAACGTGCCAACAGGGACGTTGATGGGAACGATCTGACTCGGAACACTTCCGTTAGAGTCCTCGCTTACCGTTCCATTTGTTGTGTGCGATCGAGCAGGCTAAAGACGCCTAAAGCTGGACTCCAACCAGCCGCTGCTGAAAGCTAAAACCGCGGCCAAATCTTGGCCGCGAGCGTAATAGTCGGGTAGTGGAAGTTGCTTAACTTCCTGTCGGACGGGATCGTTAACAAGATCTACTACAAGCTACCCGAAACCAAGACGCATTGTAACGCTACCGTGAAATGCGCAGTCTATTATTCATCGCCATCCTCTCGCAACGCAGCGAGCAATTGTTCGTCGTAGGTATGGCGGTCGGAAGGATGCCAGAGCGGCAAGCCTTGTTGGATTCTTGTAGCCAGGACTTGTAGTTTTTCTTCGCTTCCTGGCAGCGCGTCAGTTGAGTCGAATTCAATATCGTGGGTTTCAGGTTCGAAGTCCCATTGGCCTACTTGTATTGCCTCGAGCACGGACTTGGCCACAACAGATCTCCTAACATCAGGGTGCAAATCATACCGAGAATCGTGCGACTTCCGTATCGACTTTGGCGCGTATCCGTACTGAGTCAGAGCCATCAATTTAGGAATTGGGCAAGCGTTGTCAACCAAAAAGATAAGTGCCAATTAAATTCGAAAAACGTTCTTAAATTTCAGATTTTGGGTCTTGCGAAAAGCGTGAGATTCTGGATCAGCATGGCGATTTAGCACTAATATTTCGCTTGCCTGAATCGGAGTTGTGCTGAGTGATCATTTCAAACAGCCGTCGCGTGTTTGCCGGATCAATCGCAGATGTCCGGTCAGTCCGACACGCAGCGCCTCGCACTGCGATGATGTCGGGAGCAAGTGGAAGCAGCTGTTCAATGGCACGCTCGTTCAAAGACCCAGCGATGGCGACTTGCATTTGGCACATGTGAACGGCCTGAATGAAGTCGCGAATCGTTGTCAGCGGCAACACATCGAGCAGCGTGCCGTTCGTTTTGTGAAACGTGTCCATCAGGACAATCGGACACGAGTTCGTTGATGCAAAAGTAACGACGTCAAATGGGTCGGGTGATTGTGCCAGGTTTGAGTCTGCATATGCCACGGCAACGTGGTTGAGCACTTTCTCGCGGCTAGCACATTGTCGTTCCACGGCATTCGTGGGTGGCTGGCGGTCGAGCGTA
>JAGQPC010001184.1 GCA_020426925.1 Planctomycetales bacterium
AAGAAAATACGACTCAATCAAGAACTTTCTGGTCGGTTGAAGCGAATTCTTGTAGGGTGAAACGCAGCGTTCGGCGCTGCGGTGTTCTGACTGATGCTTGATGGTGCGCTCCAGTTCGCTTCCACAGGATGATAAGGGAATTTGACTCTGTCGGACAGTTTATGCAGCCGTTGGAGTATCCAAATAGGAATGCATGAGTCGAGACAAATTGGGCTTATCATACGCACGTGCAGAGAAGCTGGTTCGATATCCGTCAGCCGTCACAACCACCAGTTCGCCTGGAATGAGGTTATTCCAGCGAAACTCAGTCACGTTGTGCTTTGGTAGACAACTGCGTCCACGAATCACGATTGCCTGTTCGTAGATTTGTAATTCGGGCACCATCGCATCCCAGGCAAAGAGGGATGTGATCACGCCAAGCGTCGCGATTTTGGGACCTGACCCCAACGCCAACGTGGTAACAATCGCAATTCCGACGCATGCCAAGTAGATCTGTCTCAGCCAACTGTGTCTTCCATATGCGAAAAATAACAGGCTACCTCCTTTGTCGTAGCTAAGTCGTTTCGAGCTTATAGCAGCGATGTACAATGCAATAAAAAACGGCACGGGAGTTGTCACAGAGACCAGCTGGCCAACAACAAATCTCAACCCGGTAATCACTAATTCGGCAAGGATCGGCATGAGGGCAATAGCTACGACGACAAACACTCCGGACAACAACTTCGACTTTTTGCTCGTTTGAGACGTCGGTGGTGTTGGCCTGTCGGCCACGTACCTAGCGAATGCGAGCTTCCTGCTAAAACCCACCGTGAACAATGATGCCAGCGTATGTGCGGACAACAACAAAAAGAAGCAGGGCAGAGTCCAATCCTTGGTGTAGCCCCGTTGTGACGCTTCTACAGCGGTGACACAAATGGCTGCAGCGACCATGACCCACGAAAGCAGCGCCTTTAGTCCGAATTGACATGTGTAGCCATTGCGATTCATGGTTGCTGTCTCCGGTGGAAATGGATGATTGGTGCTGGTTACCAGGCGTTTCTTTTTCATTTTTGTTTTCGAAATCGGTTCCGTTAGGTGAAATAGAGCAGGTCGGCTTTCAATCACGCGCGGCTATCACTGCGGTCGCGAACGACCAGCGGCGCGCTCGCGGAAACGGATAGCGACCCGCCGAGTGGCACCTTGCAACCCAGACGAATTGGTGCCTGTCGATGGTTTGCGACGATCGTCACCGCTGGAATCTTGGCGTTACAAAGTGGCAAGAAAATGGTGTCTTACGTGGAATCTGCACAAGAAATCCGAGCGCGCCGGGCGTGGTTTGCGACCCAAGCCGTTAGATTGATGCGGAATCCAGTCTCAAAGTGCAGTTGGTACCGAGCCATGCCCGAAAAGAATCGTTTTTCGTCGGCGATGCATCAGAAAGGCCCAATCTCGTTGGGGCCGCGATGGTTCGGATGCTTCCTGAAATGCTGGGCAATTGGCATCATTCATTGGTTTGGGGTTTGTGGGGCTAACCCTATTCTCGGTGATTGGCATCAAGGAATCTCAGCGGTTATGGGTCAAGACGCCCTGCGAAATCCTCGAGTGCGAAATCGTCGCCCT
>JAGQPC010001185.1 GCA_020426925.1 Planctomycetales bacterium
CCTGGCGACGGGGCATGATGTGCTCCTAGTTCCTTGCTTAAAAACCTCGATCGCCTGCGTGTCAGGCGATCGAGCGCGGCAGTTATTTCCAGCTTCGGCTGGCTCTAAAACTCTTCTGCTGTACCACCATATCCGTCATAGTTTCCAGCCGAATCATATGCGAGTAGCACATAAGGTACGGGTAATGGATTTCCGGCTGCTAGATCTTCAACTTCGATGTCAAACACTCCTCCATTCCCGATAGTGTCTAATCCTACTTCCTGGTATTGCGTACCAGGCCGCACAAGCATAATGATGTTTTCGCCGTCAACTTGCTCTCCGGGTGCAGGAGTACTTACCTCTCCAATGACTAGGACTGTTTGAAACTGTCCCAAGTAAAAATCTTCAATATCTGTCCAAGTGAACTCCAGCTCTTCTCCAGCTGATACTGTCGCTGAAAAAATGATGCTCGCACAGAGTGTCACCAAAGCGGGTCTTAGAGTCTTCATTCTAACTCTCCATAATTGGGTAAAGTGTGCCACTAAGTGGCCCAGAATCGAAAAACAACACAACGCACGCAACCCGGCCAGGTTATTCCACTCACTCCGTCTTCAATGCTTCTTCGATTGCCGATTTCATCCTCATTTCGAGATTGCTAGAAAAACCACGAAAGACAGCGCGTATAGTCCCAGTTTTGTCGATAATGCACGATCGCGGAAACCCAGTTACTCCGTACAATTGGGCAGTCGATCCGTCCATATCGAGAACTATTCTTCCAAGCTTTGGCTTCGTCTCTGACACAAAGTAGTTTACGACCGCTGGTTCTTCGCCCACATTCATTCCTATAAAAATGACGTTCCGTTTGTCAAATTCATCGTGGATTCGTTCATAAATTGGAACGGTACGGCGAAACGTCCCTGACCAGGACGTCCAAAAATTTAAAACGATCACATGTTTCCCCAAATGTTTAGCAATGTCGAAATCCTTCGAGTCGATCGCAATCGCTTCGAACTTAGGCGCATTCTTTCCGACGAACGAATCTGGCGCGGCAGAACGCTTGATGTCGAACAATTCTCTCGTTGACGCCATTTTCGTAGAATCCGGCGGAACCTGGATTTGGAACTCTGCTTCGTTGAACGATGGATTTTTTTGCCAGTTGGAGACCTCCACGGTTTGTACCTGCGGAAGAATACCAACGGGTGGCTCGGTCGTTGGTGAAATGGTGAAACTCGTTGGCATCGGTGGGTTGTTCGAAAAAACCAAAACACGCTCCATTGCAGCGTCAGAAAAGCTAAGTCGATTAGCGTTTCCGTCTGATTCCAGCTGCGACGAATTCGCTATCAGCGACTGTAAACCGCCTGGCGCATTGAGGATTGTGGAAAGCAAAGGCGCCGCATGGCGTGTGATTAATCTGAAGCAAGGATCGTCTACAATTTCTTGAAGGTCTTTCGGGCCAGTTGACTCCATGAATTTTGGTTTTCCAGAAACACTTGTTGCGGTAAATCGGGTAACAGCGCCGTCACATGAAAACTTCATCGCATCGGTCTTGATGAGTAGGCGATTAGGCAACTGAAACTTCACGACGGCGGTGCGCCATCGTTTGCGCAACGTGCGCCCATCAACAGGTCGTTCCGAGACGAAGTCGAGTTGGAATGACGCTGAATCAAGCGATTCGAAATAGGCTTGAGATTCTGCTAACCGCTCATTGGCGTAGTTTAGACCAGATTGATGACCAATTTCCTGGCATGAACCGGTCTCAATCAAGGTGCAGAACGCCGACGCCGTAACTGCCACACAAATGCTGAGATTCAGTGCCGTTTGAACAGCCATTTGCTTGCTCCTAACAAAAAATCGTAAATATAAACACCCACTGATCGGCAGTGCTTGGTGACCCAAGTGGGTAGATTCTTCTGATGCCGTCATCTTATTCAGGCACCAATGTCCGTCAACGAATTTTCAGGAATACTCAGAAAGTATTCCTGCACAACAAATGCTTTAACAAAGTAAGCGCGCTCCAGGACGGTTATT